>NZ_JASCAE010000006.1:0-214213 GCF_029967975.1 Pseudomonas sp. V98_8 | reverse complement strand
CTTTTGATCTTGCTTTTAAAAAACAAGATCAAAAGATCGCAGCCTGCGGCAGCTCCTACAGGGGCGCACCGATTACGGTTGGATGTGGGACAATAGCCGCCACTTTTAGCCATACCCGAATCGATCACACCCATGACCGCCCCCCGTACACCCAAACCTGCGCGTAAAAAGCCCGAACCCGTGACCCCGGCCAAAGCCGTGGAGCCGCGCGAAAAGGCCAGCTTGCATCCGCGTAACCGCCACCAGGGTCGTTACGACTTCCCGGCGCTGATCAAGACCACGCCGGAACTGGCGAAGTTCGTGATCATCAACCCCTACGGCAAGGAAAGCATCGACTTCGCCAGCCCGGACGCGGTGCGGGTGTTCAACCGGGCGCTGCTGAAGTCGTTCTACGGCATCGCCCACTGGGACATTCCGGCCGACTATCTGTGTCCACCCGTTCCGGGGCGTGCGGACTACGTGCACTTCCTCGCCGACCTGCTGGCCAGCGGCAATGATGGCGAGATTCCCCGAGGCGCCGCGGTCAAGGTGCTGGACGTGGGCATGGGCGCCAACTGCGTGTATCCATTGATCGGTCATAGCGACTACCGCTGGCGGTTCCTCGGCTCGGAAATCGACGCCACCGCCATCGCCGCCGCCAGGGCCATCATCCAGTCCAACGGTTTGAACAAGGCCATCCAGATTCGCCAGCAGGGCAACCGCAAGCATATTTTGCTGGGTCTGCTGGAGAGCGCCGAACGGTTTGACCTGACGATGTGCAACCCGCCCTTCCACGCCTCGCTGGAGGAAGCCACCCGAGGCAGCAGCCGTAAATGGCGCGCGTTGGGCAAGGCCGATCCGAAACGCAAACTGCCAGTGTTGAATTTTGGCGGTCAGGCGGCGGAATTGTGGTGCGAGGGCGGTGAAGCGCGATTCGTCACCCAACTGATCAGCGAGAGCGCGCAGGTGGGTCAGCAGGTGTTGTGGTTCAGCACCCTGGTATCGAAAGCCTCGAACCTGCCGGCAATCCAGACCGCATTGAAAAAAGCCGGGGCATTGCAAAGCCAGGTGGTGGAAATGTCCCAAGGCCAGAAACAAAGCCGCTTTGTGGCCTGGACGTTCCAGACCCCAGCGCAACAACAAGCCTGGCGTCAGACGCGCTGGGCGAGACCTGCAGCGCAATAATCTGCGGACACAAAAAAACCGTGCCCGGATCACTCCGGCGCACGGTTTTTTTTTAACAAGTCTTACTTGTTAACAGCGTCGGTCAGGCCTTTAGCCACAACCAGCTTGATCACTTTCTTGGCAGCGATTTCGATGGCGGCGCCGGTCGAAGGGTTACGGCCAGTACGGGCAGGACGCTCAGTCACTTTCAGTTTGCCGATACCTGGCAGAGTGATTTCGCCGCCGTTTTCCAGCTGATCGGCAACGATTTGGCCCAGTTGGTCCAGAGCGTTACGCGCGGTGGTTTTCGGCGCGTCGATAGCTTCAGCGATGTCGGCGATCAGTTGGTCTTTAGTAAGAGCCATGTAGTGTTCCTTCCCTATCAAATTCATATGGATTGCAGAGTGCAGTGTCAGCCATCGAGCCCGATCTTTTGGATCCGGCACCCTCGGCCAAATAACCACGGGATCGGGGTTATAGATTCCGAAATCAGGGTTTGGTTCGACCTGACAAATGCTGAATGCACGCTTAACGCAGTGACTACGCGTAAGACCGCGCAAAACTAGCACAGAGGCGGGGAAATATCCGCCTCTAGCTACCCAATTGGTCAGCTTTATTGCTCTAAATCGGCAAAAAAACCCATAAGCACCACCGGTCGCCCCGCAATTGCCGTTCGCACCGCGCCAAAACCAGTGGTTGCGGTACACTGGGCGCTTTTTCGGGGAGCACGCCCTCCCGTCTTCAATCAGCCGAGAAGCCCATGCCGATCCGTCATTGCATCGTCCACCTGATCGACAAAAAACCCGACGGCACACCTGCAGTTCTGCACGCTCGAGACTCCGAGTTGGCCGAGTCCAGCGCCATCGAGAACATGCTTGCCGACCTCAACGAAAGTTATAACGCCAAACAAGGCAAGGCCTGGGGTTTCTTCCATGCCGAATCCGGGGCGCATCCGTTCAGCGGCTGGCTGAAGGAGTACTTCGATGGCGGCAAAGACTTCACCGCCTTCAGCCGCGTGGCGGTGGAACACCTGCAAAAACTCATGGAAGAGTCCAACCTCTCGGTCGGCGGCCACGTCCTGTTCGCCCACTATCAACAAGGCATGACCGATTACCTGGCGATCGCCCTGCTGCACCACAGTGAAGGCGTCGCGGTGACCGAACAACTGGACGTGACCCCCTCCCGTCACCTGGACCTGGGCCAGTTGCACCTGGCGGCGCGCATAAACGTGTCGGAGTGGCAGAACAACAAGCAGTCCAAACAGTACATTTCGTTCATCAAAGGCAAGAATGGCAAAAAGGTTTCGGAGTATTTCCGTGACTTCATCGGTTGCCAGGAAGGCGTTGACGGCCCCGGCGAAACCCGCACCCTGCTCAAGGCCTTCAGTGACTTCGTCGAAAGCGAAGACCTGCCCGAAGACGACGCGCGCGAGAAAACCAAGACCCTCGTGGATTACGCCAGCAGCCAGGCCAAGCTCGGCGAACCGATGGGCCTGGAAGAGTTATCGGAACTGATCGACGAAGACCGCCCGAAAGCCTTCTACGACCATATCCGCAACAAGGACTACGGCCTGTCGCCAGAAATCCCGGCTGATAAACGCACCCTGAACCAGTTCCGCCGCTTCACCGGCCGCGCCGAAGGCCTGTCCATCAGTTTCGAAGCGCACCTGCTGGGTTCGAAGATCGAGTACGACGAAGAAGCCGGCACGCTGATCATCAAGGGACTGCCAACGTCGCTCACCGATCAGCTCAAGCGCCGCAACTGATGCTTGGCAGCGTATTGAAGAAATGCCTGCTGATCCTGTTGGTGGTCGTGATCTATCAGCATTGGGGCAAGATCGAGCGGGTGTTCAACCCGTCGCAAGTAGTGCCCGAGCAGACCCAGGCCAAGGCCAACGTCGTGCTTTACGCCACCGAGTGGTGCGGCTACTGCAAACTGACCCGGCGCTTTCTCGATCAGAAAGGCATTCCCTACAAGGAATTCGATATCGAGAAGGATGACGAAGCGCGCAAGGATTACCAGGCGCTGGGCGGCGGCGGAATTCCGATCATCGATGTCAACGGGACGTTGATTCGCGGGTATGACCCGGATGCGATTCTTGCGGCGTTGAAATGATTTAAAGATCAAAAGATCGCAGCCTGCGGCAGCTCCTACAGGGTGTACATCGATCCCCTGCAGGAGCTGCCGCAGGCTGCGATCTTTCGCTTTTAGCAGGCCCCGATGCGAAACCCGAACCGCGGAAAATGCACATGCACCCAACCGTCGCGCTCGTCTTTACGACGCAGAATCAATTCCTCGCGACCGGCGAACAGCAGCTCCCCCGCTACTGGATCAACGCCATAGTCAGTCGCGGCAATCACCACCTGCTGACCGGCCTGGAACCCGTTCGGATCGGCAAACTGCTCGTCCGGCAGATCAGCCGGCGTGGCATTGCGCGCCACCTCCAGAGCCTCTTCAGACGTCATCTCGCTCGGCGCACCGTGACCGAAACCGAGCACCCGCGCCAACCAGGCCGACACCGCCGGATAGCTATCCACACAGGGTGAGGTCACGGCGGTTGCCTTGAGGAACCACAGGGGATGAGCCATTGCGAAGTCGGCAATCGACGGCTCGCCAAACAGATAATCGCCCTCCTCGCGCTGCAGCTGCTGCTCCAGGCGCGCCATGATCGTCGGCCATTGGTGTTTGGCCTGCTCAGTAGACAAGCGTATAGCACTGCCACCGCTGAACAACGCGGCGCGGTCGGCGATGAATGCCTTGATCGCTTCCGGCGGCATATTGCCAAAGCGCACGGCTACCGATTCCGGCTGAAACACCAGGCTGACTGCATGCTGGAACACCACCGAATCGGCCCACGCGGCAAAGGAGGCCGCGATCATTTCCTGGCCTTCGGGGAAGAACGCCGGCAAGGCCTTTTCCTGCTCCAGGCGCCGGGCAATCAACGAAGTGTCGCAATAAATATCGGCACCCACCTGCAACACCGGGGTTTTGCGATAGCCTCCGGTCAGGGCCGTCAGGTCAGGCTTTGGCATCACCGGCGAAATGTTCACCGAGCGCCAGGACAGCCCCTTGAAGCCCAGCAGCAAGCGGGCCTTTTCAGAAAAAGGGGAGGTCGGGTAATGATGAAGAATCAACTCGGACATGCTCGGCTCCGCCGCACGGGTAAGGAATCCGCAGCTTAGCGCGCAATCCATAAGCATCACACCGATATGCCTGATGGGAACTTATCAGTCAGATTGATAAGCCGGCAGCAAAGCTCGCCACCAGGCATTCCTTGGCGCTTTTCCTGAGTTTCTTGATCAGCCGTTCCTGGCGCAACGCTTCGCTTTTATCGCGGCAGCGTTCGGTATAGACCAGCGCCACGGCAGGGCTGGAGAGAAAGAAGCGCGCGCCCTTGCCACTTTGGTGAGTGGCAAAGCGGCGTACCGGATCGTCGCTGATCCCGCAGTAGAGCGCACCATTGGCCGCGCGCACGAGGTAGACGAACCAGGGTTTGCTCACCGGTGCATTGGCGTCGAGAGGATTTTCGCTGAGGGTGGTCACGGCACAATCAAAACTTGAAAGGAAACAAGCCGCGATCTTATCAGCGACTGGCCTGCCATGCCTTCAGCCCCTTCAGGGCCTGTGCCCGAACGGCGTTCCTTACCAATGGCGTCCAGCCCAGGATCAGGCCTTTGAAACCCAATGCCTGGCGCGACCAGGCCCACAGATCAAAACGGTCGTGGTGTTCGCAGATCTTGCCGTCACGGAAGACGAATCGAGCCTGGATGTCGTTGACCACGGTGTTGCCGGTCTGGCTGAACAGGTACGTCGCGACCCAATGCGCGGCGCCCGTGTGCTCATCGGCGTGAACGCTATCGAAGGTCAGGGAGAAATCCCTGGCCCGGGTCGTGAGCATGCGCCACATGTCGCCAGCATCGCGCCCCCGAAGTTCGCCAAACGCCGGATCACTGAACACCACGTCATCGGTATAGCAGGCGCTCATGGCCTCGGCGTCCAGCCGCTGGAAGGCTTGGTAGAACTGGGTGATCAATGCGCGATGGGCATCACTCATGGGCAGGCTCCGTACGAATAAAGGATTGCCTGCAAGATAGTCTGCAAAGCCGCCGAACACTATCGGCATTCGCAAGGCGAATACCGACAGTGCGCAAGGGTCAAACCCTTTCGCTTTCGACTTGGACGTAAAGTGCCCGCCCGGCACCAAGGCCGGCAATGATCGCACCCAGGCCGATCACCCCGAAGATCCAACCCACAGCGCTCCAGCCGCCGGTCCAGTCGTGCACGATGCCGACCGCGAACGGTCCCATGGACGCCAGGGTGTAACCGAACCCTTGGGCCATGCTCGACAGGTTCGCCGCCACGTGGGAATCGCGCGAGCGCAATACGATCAGGGTCAATGCCAGGCTGAACGTGGCGCCCTGCCCCAGCCCCAGCACAATCGCCCACCCCCACAAGCCTTCGATCGGGGCGTACAGGCAACCGAACAAACCTGCCAGGGTCAGCGCCATGACGATCACGATCGCCAGGCGCTGGTCCTTGCCACGCGTCGCCAGCCATGGCGCGGCGAGGGAGCTGACCAATTGAACGATCACCGACCCCGACAGCACCAGGCCGGCCTGGGTTGCGCTCAGGCCACGACCGATCAGGATCGACGGCAACCAGCCGAACACGATGTAGGCCAACGACGATTGCAGGCCCATGTACAAGGTGACTTGCCAGGCCAACGGGTCGCGCAGCAATCCTCGCACGCGATAGGCAACGTTATGCGCGCCGTGTTTCTGCCCGGTTTGTGGCAGCCAGAAAATCGCCGCGATCAAGGCTGGAATCACCCAGAACCCGAGGCCCAGGCTCCAGCTTTTGTCGAAGTGTTCGCTCAACGGCACCGTGGCGCCTGCGGCCATGGCCGCCCCCAGGCACAGGGCCATGGTGTAGACACCGGTCATGGTCCCGGCGTGTTTAGCAAAGTCGCGCTTGACGATGCCCGGCAGCAACACGCCGATCACGCCGATGCTGGCACCTGCCAGCACACTGCCGGCAAACAGACCGATTTCGCCGAAGGCACTGCGCAGGATGATCCCTCCCGCCAGCGTCAGGAGAATGCCCAACACCACACGTTCAGCGCCGAAGCGGCGCGCCAGCACCGGTGCCAGCGGAGCGAACAACCCGAGGCACAGCACCGGTAGCGTGGTCAGCAAACCGGCTTGGGCCGCCGACAGGCCGAGGCTTTTCGACACCTCACTCAGCAGCGGCGCCATGCTCGACAGCGCCGGACGCAGATTCAAAGCCACCAGGATCAGGCCCAGCAGCAACAACCACGGACGCCGCAGAATTGGCTGGGTTTGCTGGACCTGCTCGTCATCGGCCTCGGCGTCGATCAGCAGCTCTTCCAGCTCTGCCGTGCGCTTGGGTGAAGTGACATCGGTGTGCTGGCTGGACATGGCGTTCTCGGTTTCAAGGTTCATTGATCAACTGCCTCGACAGGGCTTTGGCCCGCTCCGGGTCGCGTTGCTCCACGGCATCAAGCAGTTCGACGTGCAGGTCGAACACCTCCTGGCGTCGGGGAGTGATGTTCAGGCAGTGGCGCAATTGTTCGCCGACAACGCTGGAGAAATAGCGATACAGCTCACTGAGTGTCGGGTTGTGCGCGGCGTCCACCAGGCGCCGGTGGAACACCAGGTCACAGGCGATATAGGTGTCGAGATCGCCGTGATAATGGCTACCGCTGACGCCCAGTGCCTCGCGCAAGGCCACCAGGTCTTCATCGGTGCGGCGCATGGCGGCCAGGCCAATGGCCTCGACTTCCAGGATGTGCCGGGTCTCGCGGGCCTGTTCGAGTGAGCAGCGGGACAACGCCTTTAGGGTGTCCAGCGGATCGACCACCGCGCGCAGGTAACTGCCGTCACCCTGACGGATCTCGATCAACCCGGAAAACGCCAGCACGCGCATGGCTTCGCGCACCGTATTGCGGCTGATGCCCAGCTCTGCGGACAACTCGGGCTCGGTGGGCAAACGCTGGCCGACCGCCCAGACGCCCTGGTTGATGCGCAAGCGCAACTGCTCCAGTGCCTGATCGACCAGGGAGCGCTTGATTAACGGAGAGGTATCTGACATTGGATTCATCCTTTCATCCAATCATAGGATGAATTTTTTGACATCTTAGTCAGCTTCATCCCAAAGGACAACCTCCTACAGGTATTGCGCTATCCATGTTTCCCAATCCGGAACCAAAAAAAAGGCCCTTCACGGTTTGCCGTGAAGGGCCTTTTTGATGCCCGTGTATCAGGCTTCGGTCTTGGCTGCTGCTGCTTTGGCAGCGGCGTCCTTGATCAGCGCCTGCAACGAACCATCAGCGGACATTTCAGTCATGATGTCGCTACCGCCAACCAGCTCGCCAGCTACCCACAGTTGCGGGAAAGTTGGCCAGTTGGCGTATTTAGGCAGGTTGGCGCGGATTTCCGGGTTCTGCAGGATATCCACGTACGCAAATTTTTCGCCACACGCCATCACGGCCTGCGCGGCTTTCGCGGAGAAGCCGCACTGCGGGGCATTCGGCGAGCCTTTCATGTAAAGCAGAATGGTGTTGTTGGCAATCTGCTCTTTAATCGTTTCGATGATATCCATGGAGCACCTCGGCTGAACTTTCCGACTCATGGGTCGGCACGGTGGCGCATTGTAACGGAAAGCCGAGCGCCCTGCTCGGTCTCTCCGTCAGATGCGATCAGGCCGCTACCACGGTCACTGGTACACCGTTCAACGCCGCATTACCCGACAACTCGTCGAGCTGACACTCGTCGGTCAGGTCATTGGCGCTGGAACCCGGCTGACCACTGGCGATGCTCATTTGCACACCTGGCCGGGCATGGCCCCAACCATGTGGAAGGCTGACCACACCTTTCATCATATCCAGGCTGGCCAACACTTCCACTTCGATCACCCCGACCCGCGAGCTGACCCGCACCTTCTGCCCGTCGCTTAACTTGCGACTCGCCAGATCATCCGGATGCATCAACAACTGATGACGCGGCTTGCCCTTCACCAGACGGTGATAATTGTGCATCCATGAGTTATTGCTGCGCACATGTCGCCGGCCGATCATCAACAACTCATCGCTGGTCGGCGCCTGCAATGTCGCGAAACGCGCCAGGTCGGCGAGGATCGCGGCGGGGGCAGCCTGGACTCGTTGATTGGCGGTTTTCAGGCGTGGCGCCAAGTTGGGTTTCAGTGCGCCCAGGTCAACGCCATGGGGATGATCGAACAGGGTTGCCAGGGACAGATTGTGCGGCGACGCGTCGCCGTACAGTCCCATGCGCAAACCGCGGTCGATCATCTGCGCCGGGGCGATGGTGGGCTTCAACTCCTTGCCGGTCTTGGCTGCAAACGCCTGGGCCAACCCGACGAAAATCTCCCAGTCGTGCAACGCACCCTCGGGCTTGGGCAGGATGGCGCGGTTGAAGCGGCTGACGTTGCGCACCGCAAACATATTGAAGGTGGTGTCGTAATGATCGTTTTCCAGCGCAGAAGTAGACGGCAGGATCAGGTCGGCATAACGCGTGGTTTCATTGATGTACAAGTCGACACTGACCATGAACTCCAGGCCGTCCAGCGCCTGCTCGAGCTGGCGTCCATTGGGCGTGGACAGCACCGGGTTGCCCGCCACGGTGATCAATGCACGGACCTGCCCTTCGCCTTCGGTGAGCATCTCTTCGGCCAGCGCCGAGACCGGCAGTTCGCCGCCATACTCGGGGCGCCCGGACACCCGGCTCTGCCATAAATTGAAGTGTCCGCCCGACGTCGAGGCCACCAGGTCCACCGCCGGTTCCGTGCACAAGGCACCGCCGACGCGGTCGAGGTTGCCGGTAACCAGGTTGATCAACTGCACCAGCCAATGGCACAGGGTGCCGAATGCCTGGGTCGAGACGCCCATGCGGCCGTAGCAAACCGCCGTGGGTGCGGCGGCAAAATCCCGTGCCAATTGGCGGATCTGCTCCGCCGGCACCGCACACAATGGGCTCATGACGTCGGCGCTGAAGCCGGCCACGGCTTCGCGCACCTGGTCCAGACCGTCCACTGGCAAATGACTGTCGCGGGTCAGGCCTTCGGCGAACAGGGTATGCAGCAGACCGAACAGCAGCGCCGCATCGCCACCGGGACGCACGAACAGATGCTGGTCGGCGATTGCCGCCGTTTCGCTGCGACGCGGATCGACCACCACGACCTTGCCGCCTCGGGCCTGGATCGCCTTCAAGCGTTTTTCCACGTCGGGCACGGTCATGATGCTGCCGTTGGAGGCCAGCGGGTTGCCGCCCAGGATCAACATGAAGTCGGTGTGGTCGACGTCCGGTATCGGCAACAGCAAACCGTGGCCATACATCAAGTGACTGGTCAGGTGATGGGGCAACTGGTCGACCGACGTCGCGGAATACCGGTTACGGGTTTTCAGCAAGCCAAGGAAGTAATTGCTGTGGGTCATCAGCCCATAGTTGTGCACGCTGGGGTTGCCTTGATAGACCGCCACCGCGTTCTGCCCGTGGCGCTCCTGAATCGCGGCCAGGCGTTCGGCGACCAGGTTGAAGGCGTCGTCCCATTCGATGGGTTGCCACTCGCTGCCCACCCGTCGCATTGGCTGATGCAGGCGATCCGGATCGTTCTGTATGTCTTGCAGGGCAACCGCTTTGGGGCAGATGTGCCCACGGCTGAAGCTGTCCTGGGGGTCGCCCTTGATCGAGGTGATCTGCAGGTTGCCATCGAGCTCGGTGGTTTCGATGGTCAGTCCGCAAATGGCTTCACACAAATGGCACGCACGGTGATGGAGAGTCTTGGTCATGGCCAGTCTCTGTCTTGTTCGGGGCGGGCAATAACGACCGCGGAAACAAAACTATGGTGCCTGCCCCTCCAGCGCGCCAGCGACGTTCATCTTGTGAATCGGTGGTTATCAGGCCTGCCGATAACCGCGGGCCATCAGCTCGAAGGCAACCTCGGCGGCGTGTGCAACTGGATTTCCTGGAGGGTTTCGACCGGCGCTTGGGCTGCGTGCACACCGGTCAGCTCGCCAATCAGGCGCCAGTGTTCGTCAAGCCCGGCACTGATGGTGACCATGCGATCGATCATGCGCCGTCCTGCGTCACGTGTGACCTGGTCGTCGCTGCGCAGCAGTTCGAAAGACATCGATGTCATGGAGGCGGTCAGGTGAGTCAGGCAGCGTGCCGTGAGGCCGAGCAATTCCATAAGCTGTTGTTCTTTCGATTCCATCGCTGAGCTTCCTGCGTCACTCGTGAATTAGTTATAACCCAGCACTTTGCATTCGCAAGTATTTCAGATCGGCTGTGCCCGGCACCAAGGCCACGAACCACCGGCCGAAAACCGACTGTCTGTTCGCCATCCCCGCCCCTCTGGATTGCCAAGTTCCAAGGCCCCGGTGTACAAATGCCTGGCTGCTGTCAGGAAACAGGCTTCAAAAGCGCTATTGCGGTCCACCGATAGCCCCTCTGAAATCCCCTAAAACCGTAGCCCTATTGGTAAGACGCGACATTTAATTATAAGATCGCGCCTTCCCCTATTTCGTCGCCCCGTGCGGCTTACGCCGCAGGTCTCGCCCGTTGTTCCGTTAAACAAGGCTTTGAGCATCTGCGGTTTGTAGCAAAAAGGTAGTCAATGATGAGCGCAAGGCACTTTCTCTCCCTGATGGATTGCACGCCCCAAGAGCTGGTCAGCGTGATCCGTCGAGGCGTTGAGCTCAAAGACCTGCGTAACCGCGGTGTACTGTTCGAGCCTTTGAAAAACCGCGTGCTCGGGATGATTTTCGAAAAGTCCTCGACCCGCACCCGAATTTCGTTCGAAGCCGGCATGATCCAGCTCGGTGGCCAGGCGATCTTCCTGTCGCCACGCGACACCCAATTGGGCCGTGGCGAGCCGATCGGCGACTGCGCGATCGTCATGTCGAGCATGCTCGATGCCGTGATGATCCGCACCTTTGCCCACAGCAACCTGACCGAATTCGCCGCCAATTCCCGTGTGCCGGTGATCAACGGCCTGTCCGACGACCTGCACCCGTGCCAGTTGCTGGCCGACATGCAGACGTTCCTCGAGCACCGTGGCTCCATCCAGGGCAGGACCGTTGCCTGGATCGGTGACGGCAACAACATGTGCAACAGTTATATAGAAGCGGCGATCCAGTTCGACTTCCAGTTGCGCGTCGCCTGCCCGGAAGGTTACGAACCCAATCCCGAATTCGTGGCCAAGGCCGGCGATCGGGTGACCATCGTTCGTGATCCCCAGGACGCCGTGCGCGGTGCGCATCTGGTGAGCACTGACGTCTGGACCTCCATGGGCCAGGAAGAAGAAACTGCCAAGCGCCTGCAGCTGTTTGCTCCGTACCAGGTCAACCGTGCCCTGCTCGACCTGGCCGCCCCGGACGTACTGTTCATGCATTGCTTGCCGGCTCACCGCGGCGAAGAGATCAGCCTCGACCTGCTCGACGACCCGCGCTCAGTGGCATGGGACCAGGCTGAAAACCGGCTTCATGCACAAAAGGCGCTGCTCGAGTTTCTAGTCGAAGCGGCGTACCACCACGCATGAGCCAGCCATTACTGCTCAACCTGCGCAACCTCGCCTGCGGCTATCAAGACCAGCGCGTGGTGCAAAACCTCAACCTGCATTTGAACGCCGGTGATATCGGTTGCCTGCTGGGCTCTTCGGGCTGCGGCAAGACCACCACCCTGCGCGCCATTGCCGGCTTCGAACCGGTGCACGAAGGTGACATCCAGCTGGCTGGCGAGACCATCTCCAGCGCCGGTTTCACACTCGCACCCGAGAAACGTCGCATCGGCATGGTGTTCCAGGACTACGCCCTGTTTCCGCATTTGAGCGTGGCTGACAACATCGCCTTCGGCATTCGCAAACATCCGAACAAGGATCGCGTCACCGAAGAGTTGCTCGAACTGGTCAACCTGAAAAACCTCGGCAAGCGTTACCCCCACGAGCTCTCCGGCGGCCAGCAGCAACGGGTCGCCCTGGCTCGCGCCCTGGCGCCAGAACCGCAATTGCTGCTGCTGGACGAACCGTTCTCCAACCTCGACGGAGAATTGCGCCGCAAACTCAGCCACGAGGTGCGCGACATCCTCAAGGCCCGTGGCACCAGCGCGATCCTGGTGACCCACGACCAGGAAGAGGCCTTCGCGGTCAGCGATCACGTCGGCGTGTTCAAGGAAGGCCGGCTTGAGCAATGGGATACGCCCTACAACCTCTATCACGAACCACTGACACCCTATGTGGCCAGCTTCATCGGCCAGGGTTACTTCATTCGCGGCCAGCTGAGCAGCCCGGAGTCGGTGCAGACGGAACTCGGTGAATTGCGCGGCAACCGCGCCTACACCTGGCCGGTCGGCGGTGCGGTAGATGTATTGCTGCGTCCGGACGATATCGTCTATGCGCCAGACAGTGCATTGAAGGCGCGGATCGTCGGCAAGTCTTTCCAGGGGGCCTCGACGCTTTACCGCCTGCAAATGCTGACCGGCGCACAACTGGAATCGATCTTCCCGAGCCATGTCGATCATCAGATCGGCGCAGAAGTCGGCATTCGTGTGGCGGCGGAACATCTGGTGCTGTTCCAGGCCTCCGGCAGCATGGCGGCGCAAATTCCGACCGTTGATTCAGGCGTGCGGCGCCACAGCACCGCGCACTGATCAACAGCAAAAGATCGCAGCCTGCGGCAGCTCCTACATTGGAATGCGCTCCCTGTAGGAGCTGCCGCAGGCTGCGATCTTTTCGTTTTCAACCCAAGTTCAAGCTCGGCCTATATCGGCGAATGTTGCCTGGGTGTGCTCCGCCAGCACTGCCGGTGCCAGTTCGACCTCCAACCCCCGCCGTCCCGCGCTGACAAAAATGCTCGCCAACGGCTGGGCCGAATTGTCGATAAAGGTCCGCAAGCGCTTCTTCTGTCCCAGCGGGCTGATACCGCCCAGCAGATAACCGGTGGAGCGTTGCGCCGCCGCAGGGTCGGCCATTTCGACCTTCTTCACCTTGGCCGCATGGGCCAGGCCCTTCAAGTCCAGGCTTCCGCCGACGGGCACCACCGCAACCAGCAATTCGCCTTTCTCACTGGCCGCCAGCAAGGTCTTGAACACTTGCGCCGGGTCCAGTCCGAGCTTCTCCGCAGCTTCCAACCCATAGGAAGCAGCCTTCGGGTCATGTTCATAACTGTGCACACGGTGTTCGGCGCGAACCTTTTTCAGCAAATCCAATGCGGGTGTCATGACAGCTCCAGACTGGGTGGCGGTAGAAAATCCTGGGCCGGATTCTAAGACATTGACCCACAAAAGGCTCTATCGCGGCGCTGCCTTAAAAAAGCCCATGTGATTCGCACACTCACCGACGCGATCATTCACAGAACTAATAGATTATTTGTGACCAATGGTTCACTTTCGACCTTTGACATCAGCGTTTCTTGTCTATATTTTTTCGTTTCTGAAACTGTATGAAATGTCTTACCGCAGTGCCCAGCTGTAAAACGGGAACAGGATGGGGATCCTGCCTCAATGAAAAACGCGCTTCGACCATGATGAAATGAAAGCGCCAGACAAGAAAAAAAATGAGGTTTCAATGACAACTGCTTTACAACAACCGTCGCTGTCGAGCCAATGCATGGCCGAGTTCCTGGGGACTGCGCTGCTGATCTTCTTTGGTACGGGCTGCGTTGCCGCGCTCAAGGTCGCGGGTGCCAGCTTTGGCCTCTGGGAAATCAGCATTATCTGGGGTGTCGGGGTGAGCATGGCGATCTACCTGACCGCCGGGGTGTCCGGCGCTCACCTGAACCCTGCCGTCAGTATCGCACTGAGCATTTTTGCCGACTTCGAAAAGCGCAAACTGCCTTTCTACATCGTCGCCCAGGTGGCTGGCGCCTTTTGCGGCGCATTACTGGTGTACACGCTATACAGCAATCTATTCTTCGATTTCGAACAAACTCACCAAATGGTTCGCGGCAGTGCGGCCAGCCTCGAATTGGCGTCGGTGTTCTCCACCTTCCCCAATCCAAGCTTGTCCACGGCCCAGGCGTTCCTCGTCGAAGTGATCATCACCGCCATCCTGATGGGCGTGATCATGTCGCTGACCGATGATAACAATGGCCTGCCCAACGGCCCGCTGGCGCCGATACTGATCGGCCTGCTGATTGCGGTGATTGGCAGTTCCATGGGCCCGCTGACCGGTTTTGCGATGAACCCGGCACGCGACTTCGGTCCTAAACTGATGACATTCTTCGCTGGCTGGGGTGAAATTTCCTTCACTGGCGGACGCGATATCCCGTACTTCCTGATTCCGGTTTTTGCGCCGATTGTCGGTGCCTGCCTGGGTGCTGCCGCCTACCGCGGCTTGATCGCCCGTCACTTGCCTGGCGCCGCGCCTGCTACACAGGGTGCAACACCGGCCATTGACGGCAAGCCCAGAATTTCCTGATAGCGTTGGCGCGCGAAACCTGCCCGTTTGCTCGCGCGCCAGACCTCACTTCCCTTTTTCGTCCAAGGCAATCGACATGACCGACACTCAGAACAAGAATTACATCATTGCCCTCGATCAGGGTACGACCAGCTCGCGCGCGATCATTTTCGACCGTGACGCCAACGTGGTCTGCACCGCACAGCGCGAGTTCGCGCAGCATTATCCGCAAGCCGGCTGGGTCGAACACGATCCGATGGAAATCTTCGCCACCCAAAGCGCAGTGATGGTCGAGGCCTTGGCGCAAGCTGGCCTGCATCACGATCAGGTCGCAGCCATCGGCATCACCAACCAGCGTGAAACCACGGTGGTCTGGGACAAGAATACCGGTCGCCCGATCTACAACGCGATCGTCTGGCAATGTCGACGCAGCACCGAAATCTGCCAACAGCTCAAGCGCGATGGCCATGAGCAATACATCAGCGAAACCACGGGACTGGTTACCGACCCGTACTTTTCCGGCACCAAGCTCAAGTGGATTCTCGACAACGTCGAGGGTAGCCGCGAGCGCGCGCGCAACGGTGAGCTGCTGTTCGGCACTGTCGACAGCTGGCTGATCTGGAAATTTACCGGCGGCAAGGTGCACGTCACCGACTACACCAACGCCTCGCGCACGATGCTCTTCAACATCCATACCCTGGAGTGGGATGCGAAGATGCTCGAGTTGCTGGACATCCCCCGGGAAATGTTGCCGCAGGTGAAGTCCTCTTCGGAAATTTACGGTCACACCAAAAGCGGCATCGCCATCGGTGGTATCGCTGGCGACCAGCAGGCCGCCCTGTTCGGGCAGATGTGCGTCGAATCCGGCCAAGCGAAAAACACCTACGGCACCGGTTGCTTCCTGCTGATGAACACCGGTGACAAAGCCGTGAAATCCAACCACGGCATGCTCACCACCATCGCGTGCGGCCCACGCGGCGAAGTCGCCTATGCGCTGGAAGGGGCGGTATTCAACGGCGGCTCCACCGTCCAGTGGCTGCGCGATGAGTTGAAGGTCATCAACGACGCCCACGACACCGAATACTTCGCCAACAAGGTCAAGGACAGCAACGGCGTGTACCTGGTACCCGCCTTCACCGGCCTCGGCGCGCCGTACTGGGACCCTTACGCCCGTGGGGCGCTGTTCGGCCTGACCCGTGGCGTGCGCGTCGATCACATCATTCGCGCCGCGCTGGAATCGATTGCCTATCAGACCCGCGACGTCCTCGACGCCATGCAGCAGGATGCCGGCGAACGCCTCAAGGCCCTGCGCGTTGACGGCGGTGCAGTGGCGAACAACTTCCTGATGCAGTTCCAGGCCGACATTCTCGGCACCCAGGTCGAGCGTCCGCAGATGCGCGAAACCACGGCATTGGGCGCCGCTTACCTGGCGGGACTGGCCTGTGGCTTCTGGGGCAGCCTGGACGAGTTGCGCGGCAAGGCTGTGATCGAGCGCCAGTTCGAACCGACCCTGGATGAAGCAGCGAAGGAAAAACTCTACGCCGGCTGGAAAAAAGCCGTCAGCCGCACACGCGATTGGGAGCCTCACGAAGGGGCTGAATAAGCCAGGCTGAAGGCTCGTATCGGGATGTAACTGGTAGGGAGCAGATTCCTGCGGCATCATGGGCAAATTTTGCACGGCAGCCCAAAGGACGCCCCATGAATCTGCCTCCCCGTCAGCAGCAAATCCTCGAACTGGTTCGCGAACGCGGTTATGTGAGCATCGAGGAAATGGCCACGCTGTTCGTTGTTACCCCGCAGACCATCCGCCGCGATATCAATCAGCTGGCGGAAGCCAATCTATTGCGCCGCTACCATGGTGGCGCAGCTTACGATTCCAGTGTTGAAAACACTGCCTACGCCATGCGCGCCGATCAAATGCGCGACGAGAAACAGCGCATCGGCGAAGCCATTGCCGCACAGATCCCCGATCACGCTTCGCTGTTCATCAATATCGGTACGACCACTGAGTCGATTGCCCGCGCCCTGCTCAATCACAGTCACCTGAAAATCATCACCAATAACCTGCACGTGGCCTCGATGCTCAGCGCCAAGGACGACTTCGACGTCCTGCTGACCGGAGGCAATGTGCGGCGTGACGGCGGCGTGGTCGGCCAGGCCAGCGTCGACTTCATCAACCAGTTCAAGGTCGACTTTGCCCTGGTCGGCATCAGTGGCATCGATGAAGATGGCAGCCTGCTGGATTTCGATTATCAGGAAGTGCGGGTATCCCAGGCGATCATCGCCAACGCGCGCAAAGTGATTCTCGCCGCCGACTCCAGCAAATTCGGGCGCAACGCCATGATCCGCCTGGGGCCCATCAGCCTGATCGATTGCCTGGTGACCGACCAGCAGCCGGTGCCGGCGCTGACGCAGTTGTTGAATCAACACAAGATTCGCCTCGAAGTCGTTTAACCCCTGCGCCTGTGGTGAGGGGATTTATCCCCGCTCGGCTGCATAGCAGTCGCAAATCCTTCGCACCCGGTGTACCAGGTACACCGTGGGTGCAGGCTTCAGGGCCGCTGCGCAGCCCAACGGGGATAAATCCCCTCGCCACAAGCCCTCGCCTGTCTTATTAAAATGTTCGAATATTTTCCTTTAACCGTCCTTCGATGAGTTTTTTCAATCGAAGTCGACTGGCTGTGCGCGTCTTTATGGGCTAAGATTTTCGCAAATGAACATTAATGTTCGAATTCAAATACAGAAAATCAAAGAATCCCGAGGCCTTAGCCGATGCCCACTTCTCTTTCACCTACGCCACCTCTCGCCGAGGTCTACGATATCGCCGTCATCGGTGGCGGAATCAACGGCGCAGGGATCGCGGCAGACGCCGCGGGCCGCGGGCTCTCGGTGTTCCTTTGCGAAAAGGATGACCTGGCCAGCCACACCTCATCGGCC
The DNA here is from genome assembly GCF_029967975.1 of Pseudomonas sp. V98_8. Classification (NCBI taxonomy): domain Bacteria; kingdom Pseudomonadati; phylum Pseudomonadota; class Gammaproteobacteria; order Pseudomonadales; family Pseudomonadaceae; genus Pseudomonas; species Pseudomonas sp. V98_8. The sequence goes on along the minus strand of NZ_JASCAE010000006.1, from coordinate 196,705 downwards.
AGCAGCAAGCTGATCCACGGCGGCCTGCGTTACCTTGAACATTACGAATTCCGCCTGGTGCGCGAAGCCCTGGCCGAGCGCGAAGTGCTGCTGGCCAAGGCCCCGCACATCGTCAAGCCAATGCGCTTTGTACTCCCGCATCGCCCGCACCTGCGCCCGGCCTGGATGATCCGCGCCGGCCTGTTCCTTTATGACAACCTGGGTAAACGGGAAAAGCTGGCCGGTTCCAAAAGCCTGAAGTTCGGCCCCGACAGCGCGCTGAAAAGTGAAATCACCAAAGGTTTCGAGTATTCCGACTGCTGGGTCGACGATGCCCGACTGGTGGTATTGAACGCCATGGCCGCCCGGGAAAAAGGCGCCCACGTCCACACCCAGACCCGCTGCGTCAGCGCGCGTCGCACCAAGGGCTTATGGCACCTGCACCTTGAACGCGCCGATGGCAGCTTGTTTTCGATCAGTGCCAAGGCGCTGGTGAACGCAGCCGGTCCTTGGGTCGCCAAGTTCATTCGTGACGACCTGAAAATGGAATCGCCCTACGGCATTCGCCTGATCCAGGGCAGCCACCTGATCGTGCCGAAGCTCTATGAAGGCGATCACGCGCACATCTTGCAAAACGAAGATCAGCGCATCGTCTTCACCATTCCATACCTCAATCACTTCACCCTGATCGGCACCACCGACCGCGAGTACACCGGTGATCCGGCAAAAGTGGCGATTACCGAGGCCGAAACCGATTACCTGCTGCAAGTGGTCAACGCCCACTTCAAAAAACAGATCGGCCGTGGCGATATCCTGCACAGCTACTCCGGCGTTCGTCCGCTGTGCAACGACGAGTCCGACAACCCATCGGCTGTCACCCGCGACTACACCCTGGCGCTGTCGGGCAGTGGCGAGGAAGCGCCCCTGCTGTCGGTATTTGGCGGCAAACTGACCACCTACCGCAAGCTGGCCGAATCGGCACTGGCGCAACTGGCGTCGTACTTCCCGCACATCTTGCCAAGCTGGACCGCCAACGCCACCCTGCCGGGCGGCGAGGACATGAGCACGCCACAGGCGCTGAGCGCGCAGATCCGTGACAAGTTCGACTGGATCCCCAGCGAAATCTCGCGCCGTTGGGCCACCACCTACGGCAGTCGGACCTGGCGCATGCTCGAAGGCGTACAGAACCTCAATGACATGGGCGAACACATCGGCGGCGGTCTCTACACCCGCGAAGTCGATTACCTGTGCAGCGAAGAGTGGGCAACCAGCGCCCACGACATTCTGTGGCGACGCAGCAAGCTCGGCTTGTTCACCACCCCCGAGCAACAGCAAAGGCTCGCCGATTACTTGAGCAAGGTCGAGCAGAACCGCAGCAAGATTGAAGCAGCCTGACGGATTGCTTGAATAAAGCAGCAGATCAAAGATCGCAGCCTGCGGCAGCTCCTACAGAGCGAGTTGCCGCAGGTTGCGATCTTTTTGCATTCGGTTTTCCGAACGCGACTGGGCGGTCGATTCGGTTAACCGGATTTCCTTTAACTAAAAAAACCTCAATAAATATTTAATCTCCTTATAAATCAATGTATTGAGCCATCGAGCCTGGCCTGGCACGAGTCATGCTCTACACTCTTGGACGAATGCTTGTTGTACCGACGCTCCAGGAGCCGTCAGGCATTCGAAGCACAAAAGGGCCGACGAACTGGCTCCATAAAAAAAACAATGTCGAGGAAAATTTGATGCGCATCGTTCCCCATATCCTGGGCGCAGCCATTGCTGCCGCTCTGATCAGCACGCCAGTTTTCGCCGCCGAACTCACCGGCACCCTGAAGAAGATCAAAGAGTCCGGTGTCATCACCCTCGGGCATCGTGACGCCTCCATTCCTTTCTCCTACATTGCGGACGCTTCCGGCAAACCGGTCGGCTACTCCCACGACATCCAGCTGAAAGTCGTCGAAGCCCTGAAAAAAGAACTGGATCTGCCGAACCTGCAGGTCAAATACAACCTCGTCACCTCGCAAACCCGAATTCCGCTGGTACAGAACGGCACCGTGGACCTGGAGTGCGGTTCGACCACCAACAACGTCGAACGCCAGCAACAAGTCGACTTCTCCGTCGGCATCTTCGAAATCGGTACCCGCCTGCTGTCCAAGGCAGACTCCAAGTACAAGGATTTCCCGGACCTGGCCGGCAAGAACGTCGTGACCACCGCCGGCACCACGTCCGAGCGCATCCTCAAGGCGATGAACGCCGACAAGCAGATGGGCATGAACGTCATCTCCGCCAAAGACCACGGCGAGTCCTTCCAGATGCTGGAAACCGGTCGCGCCGTTGCGTTCATGATGGACGACGCCCTGCTGGCCGGTGAAGCGGCCAAGGCCAAGAAAGCCAGCGACTGGGCCGTGACCGGTACGCCACAGTCCTACGAAATCTACGGCTGCATGGTGCGCAAAGGCGACGAGCCGTTCAAAAAAGCCGTGGATGACGCCATCAAGGCCACCTACGCGTCGGGCGAGATCAACAAGATCTACGAGAAATGGTTCATGCAGCCAATCCCGCCAAAAGGCCTGAACCTGAACTTCCCGATGAGCGACGAGCTCAAGGCCCTGATCGCCAATCCGACCGACAAAGCGGCTGACGACAAGAAATCCTGATTTCTGACTAACCTTATCTCCTGAGAGGGCCACTGCCCTCTCGGGAGGTTGTCACTCCCTGCTGGCATTTCTGGAAACACTCGAACTGGTGGCTGTCGAGCCGGTGGCGTGTGCCCGAGCATCACGTTCGGGCGGGAACGGAGCTTCCCCCAAGCGGGTACATCGATTGATCTCAAGGGGAGACCCTAATGAATTACAACTGGGACTGGGGCGTGTTCTTCAAGTCCACTGGCGTTGGCAGCGAGACCTATCTCGACTGGTACATCGCCGGCCTGGGCTGGACCATCGGCATCGCCATCGCGGCCTGGATCATTGCCCTGACACTGGGTTCGATCCTGGGCGTCATGCGCACCGTGCCGAACCGCATCGTATCGGGCATCGCCACCTGCTACGTCGAACTCTTCCGTAACGTGCCGCTGCTGGTTCAGCTGTTCATCTGGTACTTCCTGGTACCCGACCTGCTGCCTGCCGACCTGCAAGAGTGGTACAAGCAGGACCTGAACCCGACCACCTCGGCCTTCCTCAGCGTTGTCGTGTGCCTGGGCCTGTTCACCACCGCTCGCGTTTGCGAACAGGTGCGCACCGGTATCCAGGCGCTGCCCCGCGGCCAGGAATCGGCTGCCCGCGCCATGGGCTTCAAGTTGCCGCAGATCTACTGGAACGTACTGCTGCCCCAGGCGTATCGGATCATCATTCCACCGCTCACCTCGGAATTCCTCAACGTATTCAAGAACACCTCCGTGGCCTCGCTGATCGGTTTGATGGAGCTGCTGGCGCAAACCAAACAGACTGCCGAGTTTTCCGCGAACCTGTTCGAAGCCTTCACCCTGGCCACGCTGATCTACTTCACCCTGAACATGAGCCTGATGTTGCTGATGCGCCTGGTCGAGAAGAAAGTCGCCGTACCGGGCCTGATTTCCGTAGGGGGTAAATGATGGAATTCGACTTCTCGGGCATCATCCCGTCCCTGCCTGGCCTGTGGAACGGCATGGTCATGACCCTCAAGCTGATGGCCATGGGCGTAATCGGCGGGATCATCCTCGGCACCATCCTGGCGCTGTGCCGTCTGTCGCACAACAAATTGCTGTCCAACCTGGCCGGCGCGTACGTCAACTATTTCCGCTCGATTCCGTTGCTGCTGGTGATCACCTGGTTCTACCTGGCGGTGCCGTTCGTGCTCCGCTGGATCACTGGCGAAGACACGCCGATCGGTGCGTTCACCTCCTGCATCGTGGCATTCATGATGTTCGAAGCGGCGTACTTCTGCGAAATCGTACGCGCAGGCGTGCAGTCGATTCCCAAGGGCCAGATGGGGGCTGCAAAGGCGCTGGGCATGACTTACGGCCAGATGATGCGCCTGATCATCCTGCCGCAGGCGTTCCGCAAGATGACCCCGCTGTTGCTGCAGCAGAGCATCATCCTGTTCCAGGACACCTCGCTGGTATACGCCGTCGGCCTGGTGGACTTCCTCAATGCCTCGCGTGCCAGTGGCGACATCATTGGCCGCTCCAATGAGTTCCTGATCTTCGCAGGTCTCGTGTACTTCATCATCAGCTTTTCCGCCTCGCTGCTGGTCAAGCGTCTGCAAAAAAGGTTCGCCGTATGATCTCTATCAAAAACATCAACAAGTGGTATGGGGACTTCCAGGTGCTGACTGATTGCAGCACCGAGGTCAAGAAAGGCGAAGTGATCGTGGTGTGCGGGCCATCCGGTTCCGGCAAGTCGACCCTGATCAAGTGCGTCAATGCCCTGGAGCCGTTCCAGAAAGGCGACATCGTGGTCGACGGCACGTCCATCGCCGACCCGAAGACCAACCTGCCGAAACTGCGTTCGCGGGTGGGCATGGTGTTCCAGCATTTCGAACTGTTTCCGCACTTGACCATCACCGAGAACCTGACCATCGCGCAGATCAAGGTGTTGGGCCGTAGCAAGGAAGAGGCCACCAAGAAAGGCCTGCAACTGCTGGAGCGTGTTGGCCTCTCGGCTCACGCCCACAAGCACCCGGGACAGTTGTCCGGTGGTCAGCAGCAGCGCGTGGCGATTGCCCGCGCGCTGGCGATGGACCCGATCGTCATGCTGTTCGACGAACCGACCTCGGCGCTGGACCCGGAAATGGTCAACGAAGTGCTGGATGTGATGGTGCAACTGGCCCATGAAGGCATGACCATGATGTGCGTGACCCACGAAATGGGCTTTGCCCGCAAAGTGGCCGACCGGGTGATTTTCATGGACCAGGGCAAGATCATCGAAGACTGCAGGAAAGAGGAGTTCTTCGGCGATATCAGCCACCGCGCCGAGCGTACGCAGCACTTCCTCAACAAGATCCTGCAACATTAACAGCAACACGGCCGCCCCTCTGTAGGAGCGAGCATGCTCGCGATGATCTCAAGGACACCGCGTACATCCAGGATGAACGCGTCTTCGTTGACGACCATCGCGAGCATGCTCGCTCCTACAGGAGGCCGACGCTGGTTGATCCAAGGCATCTGTGATGAAATGCGACCCCAATCTCTATCGCGCCACGTCGCCATCACTCGCCGTGAAACCTCGCCTGATTCGTCATTTGTTCCTGCCGCCGCTGATCATCGCGCTGATGATCGGACTGGGTTACATCGGCTTCTGGACCAGTGAGCACTATGGTATTCGCAGCCTCGGCGAAAATGGCCAGCGCCAGCTGGAACTGCACGCCCGCGCTGTCGAGAGCGAGATCAGCAAATACACATACCTACCCAGCCTGCTGGAACTCGAAACCAGTGTTTCGAAGCTGTTGGCCGAGCCGACGCCGGAGCACCGGCAGACCGTCAATGATTACCTTGAAGGCCTGAACCGGCGCAGCCGCAGCCGGGCCATCTACGTGATGGACACCACCGGCCGCGTCATGGCCACCAGCAATTGGCGCGACGTCGACAGCTACCTGGGTGAAGACCTGTCTTTCCGTGCCTATTTCCAGGACGCCGTGCGTGGCCAGCCCGGGCGCTTCTATGGCATTGGCAGCACCAACGGCGAACCCGGTTACTACCTGGCCCATGGCCTGGAAGAACACGGCAAGATCATCGGCGTCGCGGTGGTCAAGGTCCGCCTCGAGGCCATGGAGGAGCGTTGGCAACGCGCGCGCCTGGAAGCCTTCGTCAGCGACGAGAACGGCATCATCATTCTCTCCAGTGACCCCGCTCGACGCCTGAAATCGGTGGTGCCGCTGAGCGAAGAAACCAAGGAAAAGCTCGCCCGCAGTCTCCAGTACTACTGGTTCCCACTGAACGAATTGCAACCGTTGGCCCGGGAAACCCTGTCCGAGGGCGTGGAGAAACTCACCTTCCCCGCCAATAGCGAACTGGATTCCGCTGACGAAAACATCAGCTACCTGGCGCAGACGCGTCCCTTGAGCGATACCCCGTGGAATTTCACCCTGCTCACGCCACTGCAGGATCTGCGCCGCGAAGCGATCAACCAGGGGATACTGGTGGCCGTGGCCTTTGCCCTTGTGGCGTTCCTGCTGATCGCCTGGAACGAGCGACGCAAAGTGATCGCCACCCGCCTCGCTGCCCGAGAAGCCTTGCAGGAAGCCAACAACCAATTGGAGCGTCGGATCACCGAACGCACCACCGACCTGCGCGCCAGCAACGAGCGGCTCAAGGGGCAGATCCGCGAGCGTCGTCACGCCGAAGAGACGCTACGCCGTGCCCAGGACGAACTGGTGCAGGCCGGGAAACTCGCCGCGATTGGCCAGATGTCCACCAGCATCGCCCACGAATTGAACCAGCCGTTGGCGGCGCTGCGCACCTTGTCCGGCAACACCGTGCGGTTTCTCGAGCGCGGTCAACTGGATGTGGCCAGCACCAACCTCAAGACCATCAACGAATTGATCGACCGCATGGGCCGGATCACCGCCAGCCTGCGCTCCTTCGCCCGACGCGGTGACGACAAGGGCCAGGCTTGTCTTGGCAAAGCCGTGGACGCCGCCTTGCAATTGCTCGGCGGGCGTGTGGAAAACGCCCATCTGCAAGTGCATCGCCACTTCGACGATGTGCAAATGCAGATCGATCAGACCCGTCTGGAGCAGATCCTGGTCAACCTGGTCGGCAATGCCCTGGACGCCATGCAGGCGCAGCCGAAGCCCGAATTGTGGCTTGAAGGCGAAGCACTGGAGGGTAAATATCGGCTGCGTGTACGGGACAATGGCCACGGCATCGATGCCGAAGCACGCAAACACCTGTTCGAACCATTTTTCACTACCAAGCCCGGCGAACAAGGCCTGGGCCTCGGCCTGACCCTTTCCGCGAGCCTGGCCGCCGCCACTGGCGGTCACCTGGGTGTCGAACACCCGGCCAGCGGTGGTACTGCTTTCGCCCTCAGTTTACCGTTGGTAAGCCCCACTTCCGCTGAGCCAATATGAACAACGACCTTAGTGTATTGATCGTCGAAGACGACCCCCATGTTTTGCTCGGTTGCCAGCAGGCACTGACCCTGGAAGACATTCCCTGCATCGGAGTCGGCAGTGCCGAGGAAGCCCTGGAGCGGGTGGGCGAAAACTTCGCCGGCATCGTCATCAGTGACATTCGCCTGCCCGGCATCGATGGACTGGAACTGCTGAACCGACTCAAGGCCCGCGATCGCAGCTTGCCGGTAGTGCTGATTACCGGTCACGGCGACATCTCCATGGCCGTCGGCGCCATGCAGAAAGGCGCCTACGACTTCATGGAGAAACCCTTCTCTCCCGAACGCCTGGTGGATGTAGCGCGCCGTGCCCTGGAGCAACGCAGCCTGGCACGAGAAGTCTCTTCGTTGCGCCGGCAACTGGCCGAGCGCGACTCACTTGAAGGTCGAATCATCGGCCGTTCGCCGGCAATGCAGAACTTGCGCGAACTCATTGCCAATGTTGCCGATACTTCAGCCAACGTGCTGATCGAGGGCGAAACCGGCACCGGCAAGGAACTGGTTGCGCGCTGCCTGCATGATTTCAGTCGCCGGCACACCCGGCAATTTGTGGCGCTCAATTGTGGTGGCCTGCCGGAAAACCTGTTCGAAAGCGAAATCTTCGGCCACGAAGCCAACGCCTTCACCGGCGCAGGCAAACGGCGGATCGGCAAGATCGAGCATGCCGACGGCGGCACGCTGTTCCTCGACGAAGTGGAAAGCATGCCCCTGCCCCTGCAAATCAAACTGCTGCGGGTATTGCAGGAGCGCACCCTCGAACGCCTCGGTTCGAACCAAAGCGTGGCGGTCGACTGCCGGGTGATTGCCGCCACCAAATCCGATCTCGACGAGTCGAGCAAGGCCGGTGAATTTCGCAGCGACCTGTATTACCGCCTCAATGTGGTGACCCTGGAACTGCCGCCTCTGCGCGAGCGTCGCGAAGACATCCTGCAATTGTTCGAGTATTTCTTGCAGCAGTCGTCCTTGCGTTTCGACCGCGACGTACCGGAACTGGATAACCAGACCCTGTCAAACCTGATGAGCCACGATTGGCCAGGTAACGTGCGCGAGTTGCGCAACGTCGCCGAGCGATTTGCCCTGGGCCTGCCGGCATTCAAGAAACCGGGTGCGGGCGGTGCCGCCCAAGGCCTGGCGTTCGCTGAAGCGGTGGAGGCCTTTGAGCGCAACTTGCTGAGCGATGCCTTGCAACGTAGCGGCGGCAACCTGACCCAGGCCAGCCAGGAACTGGGCATGGCCAAGACCACGCTGTTCGACAAAGTGAAAAAGTACGGGCTGAGCCACTGATGGATCTGATTCTCAAAGCAACCCTGGGCGCGGCGGTGGTGGTGATCCTCGCGGCCCTGGCCAAGACCAGAAATTATTACATCGCCGGATTGGTGCCACTGTTTCCAACCTTTGCACTGATTGCCCATTACATTGTCGGCAAGGGTCGTTCGCTGGAAGACTTGAAGACCACCATCGTGTTTGGCATGTGGTCGATCATTCCTTATTTCATCTACCTGGCAACCCTCTATGTGCTGGTCGATCGCATGCGCCTCGAGGCATCGCTGGCCGTGGCGGCGGTGGCGTGGTTGATCGCGGCGACGGCGCTGGTCAGCGTCTGGGTTCGCCTGCACGGCTGATCAAAACCTCTTGTTACAGCTGCTCAGGATTGCCCGCAGTTGCTGGCCCGTCCCTTGCACCTACCCTCTAAAGCCCCTCGGCCGGCCCTCATAATCGATGAAGCCGGTGTCCGGGAGGGGTATGGCAAGGGTAGATTCCGACCTTGAACATTCTAGACCTCGACCACAGCCTGACTGCCCAGGCACCGATTGCGCGGTTGCTCGACAGCGGCCGCGCCAATCGCCTGGACCTGCTCGACCTCGGCCCCAAACTGCGGCTTTGGTCCAGCGAGCGAACCTGGCGCAGTTTTTGCGAACGCTTGCGACAACGCCCCCAACACAGCGGCCCGCAGCCGGAAATCTTCTTCGTCGGCTCCGGCGACTACCATCATTTGACCCCGGCCTTTCTCACCGACTTGCCGGAACCCATTAGCCTGATCCACTTCGACAACCACCCCGACTGGGTCCGGTTCGCGCCGCGCCGGCATTGTGGCTCATGGGTCAACCAGGCACTGAAACTGCCGAACATCCAGCGTATCGTCACCCTCGGCCCCTGTAGTGACGACCTGAAAAGGCCACAACTCAAAGGCGGCAACTTGCGCGCGCTGCGGCGCGGCGTGCTGCAAATCTTTCCCTGGCAGAACGAGCCGTCCCGAATCTGGGGGCTGATCGGCGAGGGTGCCGGGCATCGTCAACAGGGAAACCTGCTGCATTGGCACAACCTGGCCGGGCTGGACTGGTCGGCGTTTCTCCAGCAACTGATTGCCAGCCTGCCGACACCAGCGGTGTGGATCACTATCGACAAGGATGTACTGGCCAGTGAGGACGCCGCGACCAATTGGGACCAGGGCGCAATGCGCCTGACCCATCTGCTGCAGGCGATTCGCATGCTGGCCGCCGACAAGCGCATCCTCGGCATCGACGTCTGCGGCGATTACGCCAGACCGGGCTTCAGTAATGCCCTGAAACGCTGGGAAGCCAGGTCTGACCAACCCCCGGCCGAGCGCTGGAGCGAAGCCGACCTGCTGCGCAATGCCGCGACCAACCAGGCCTTGATCGAGTTGTTGGAGGAGCTGTTCCCATGACCTTCACTGTGATCGTGCTGGTGGCCATTTCCATTGTGCTGGACGTGATTGGCCAGCTCTGTTTCAAACTCGGCCTGGACCGATTGCCGGCGCTCGAAGGCGGTTTTCGGCTGAATGCATTCTGGGGCCAGGTGTTCAGCGCGCGACTACTGTGGTGCGGAGTCGGCGCCTACGTGATCGAATTTTTCATCTGGCTCGAAGCCCTGTCCAGGGCACCACTGAGTTTGTTATTTCCGGCGGCGGCGCTGGCCTATTGCGGCGTGGTGCTGGCGGGCAAGCTGATCCTCGGCGAATACGTCAGCCGACGACGCTGGCTCGGCACGCTGGTCATTACGGCGGGCGTCATGCTCGTGTGTGCCGTCCATGCATGAAGAACCCACGACGATCCGTATCAAGACCGACTGGCTGCATGAACGCCTCGGCACCCTTGTCCTGTGGGTGCTGTTGATCGGGTTGGAAAGCGCAGGCCAAATCGCGACCAAGGTCGGTGGCGATGAACTGGGGCAAATGGACTTCAACCTGCAGTGGCTGGTGGCTGTGGCAGGAAACACCGGGGTCTGGCTGGCAATTGCCTGCTACGTCTGTGCGTTCTTCGTGTGGATGCTCATCCTGCGCCGCAGCCAGTTGTCCCTGGCGTTTCCCTTGAGCTCGCTAGTGTTTGTTGGCGTATTGCTGGGTTCCTGGCTGTGGTTGGGGGAACACATCAGCGTGCTGCACTGGGTAGGCGTGGCGGTGATCATGGCAGGGATCGTGATGTTGGCCGCAGGTGAGGAAGCCTGATCCCAACCATTGTCATCGCCCCTGCAGGAGCTGACTTGCCCGCGAAAGCGGCGTGCCTGATACGGCGTGTCGTAGGGTTCGCCGGCAAGTCTGGCTCCTGCAGGCGATACGGGATTCACTCGAATTTATAGGCAAGTGCCGCCTGAACTTCGCCCTGACGTCGGGCGCCAACGGCCTTGACGATACTGCTTTGCGCTGCACTACCTTTCAGGTGAGTCCAGCTGGCGCTGCTCAGCAGCGACCAGTCCGGCGCCAGGGGAAACTCGAAGTTCTGGCTCAGGGTCACTTTCTGCAAGCCGCCACCGGCGCTATACGGGGCAATCCCCGAGGCACGAGCCTCATCGTCATCGACGCCAAAAAATGTCTGGTTGTGCCGGGCATTGGCGAAGTGCGCGGTCAGGTTATTACTGCCGATCATTGCACCACCCAGTGGATAACCCACTTCGCCCCCGACCCTTCCCAACACTCCCCTGCCACGCCTGCCCACCGTCTGACCGACAAAAGCGAATACCCGCCAGAAATCAGCCGGGGCGTATTGCACAAACCCGCCCGTCACCGCCCTGTCAGGCACATCGCGCAAACCCTGCAATTGGCCGTTGGCGGTGCGGCCAGGAAGGTAATTGACGAATGGACCGACGCTCAAACCGCTGGCGCTCAACGCGTCCCAGGTCATCCCGTCATCGCTGCCCAGGCTGAGTTCACCCCAATCCAGATCGAGGTACGGCACCGGGCGGGTCTGGTACCCACTACCACTCGGTTCGCGGGGCTGATAGCTGAAGCCAGGACCGGCTTCACCGGTGACGCCATCGGCCATGACGCTGCCAGAAAGGCAGGCCAGGGCGTTGATCAATACAAAAGCAATCCTCGACATGAGGCAATTCCTGGTGCGGGACATGCGCGCATCAATCCCCGGATTGCCCTGGCCACGCAAGCACTCATGTTGATTGTAGGGACCTACAAAAATTGTAGCTGCGCCCACCACAAAACCTGGCAAACCCCCTATGCCACGGGGCCGGGCACGATTGGCACAGTCCCTGCTCTACCCCTTGGAAAGCGCGCAGAGCGCACCCTGCCCAATAGGTACAACAGATGATTGACTGGCATATCGTGTGTGATTTCGACGGGACCATCACCCGCACCGACGTGATCGACAGCATCCTCCAGCGTTTCGCCGACCCGAGCTGGGAAGCGATCGAAAATGCATGGCTCGCGGGCGACATCGGCTCCAGGGAATGCCTTGGCCGCCAGCTTTCGCTGGTCAAGGCCACGCCAAGCGAACTGCTCAACCTCTTCGACAGCATCGAAATCGATCCGCACTTCCCCGACTTCGTCGACCACGTCATTGGCCTGGGCGCATCCTTGGAAGTGGTCAGCGACGGCATCGAACAAGCCATCGCAAGGATCCTGGCGCGCCACTACGTCAGTCTCCTGCCGATCCTCGCCAACCGCTTGCGCCAGGTCGACCACAGCCACTGGCGCATCGACTTCCCCCATGCCAATGACGCCTGTCGCGCCGCGGCCGGCAATTGCAAGTGCAGGTCTGCACCCGTGGCCCGCCGGATCCTGGTCATCGGCGACGGCCAGTCCGACCTGTGCGTGGCTGCCACCGCTGACTTCGTGTTCGCCAAGGATCGCCTGGCCGAGCACTGCGAACGTCACGACATTGCTCACGCACGCTTCGACAGCTTTGCCGAACTTCCAGCCCTGCTGGCCCTGCTGCCCAGCGTCAGCGCCGCCAACGCCACCTCTTTCAAATTCGACGCACAGGAACTCTTCCACCATGTCTGATATTCGCATCGCCACCGCCGAAGACCAGGTCCTTCTGGATAAAGAAGCCCGCTATTGCTCCTACGGCGACACCGTTCACTACATCGAGCCACCGCGTATTTTCAGCCGCTGCCAAGGTTCCTATGTCTGGGACACCAGCGACCAGGCCTATCTCGACCTGCAGATGTGGTACTCGGCGGTCAACTTCGGCTACGCCCACCCGCGCCTGAACAATGCGCTGAAACAGCAGATCGATGCCCTGCCGCAAATCGCCAGCCAGTATCTGCACAAGGGCAAGATCGAGCTCTCGGAGATGATCGCGGTCGATGCAAAGAACAAATTCGGCCTCGACGGACGTGTGCACTTCAATGTGGGAGGCTCGCAGTCCATCGAAGACTCGTTGAAAGTCGTACGCAACGCCTCCCAGGGCAAAAGCCTGATGTTCGCCTTCGAGGGTGGTTATCACGGCCGCACGCTCGGGGCTTCGTCGATCACTTCCAGCTACCGTTATCGACGCCGCTACGGCCATTTCGGCGAACGCGCCAGTTTCATCCCGTTTCCGTACCACTTTCGCGGCCCGAAAGGCATGACCAAGGAAGAGTACGGCAGCCACTGCGTGAAGCAATTCGCCCGGTTGTTCGAGACTGAATACAACGGCGTCTGGGACCCGAAAGTCAGTCAGTGCGAATACGCGGCATTCTACGTCGAACCGATCCAGGGTACCGGCGGCTATGTCATTCCGCCGATGAACTTCTACAGCGAACTCAAGCATGTACTGGACCAACACGGCATCCTGCTGGTGGTCGACGAAATCCAGATGGGCTTCTACCGCACCGGCAAGCTGTGGTCGATCGAACATTTCGACGTCAAACCGGATGTGATTGTCTTCGGCAAGGCCTTGACCAACGGCCTCAATCCGCTCGGCGGCCTGTGGGCCAGGGAAGAGCTGATCAACCCGACGATTTTCCCGCCGGGGTCGACCCATTCGACTTTTGCTTCCAACCCGCTGGGCACGGCAGTCGGCCTGGAAATGTTCAAGATGACCCGCGAAGTCGATTACGGCGCGATGGTCATGAACAAGGGCAAATATTTTCTCGACGGTTTGAAAGATTTGCAGAAACGATACCCGATCATTGGTGATGTCGATGGTCTCGGGCTGGCCCTGCGTTGCGAAATATGCGGTCCGGACGGTTTTACACCGGACAAGGAAACCCTGGACTTCATGGTCGAGGAAGGCATGAAGGGCGACATCGAAATCGACGGCACACGGCTGGGCCTGATCCTCGATGTGGGGGGCTACTACAAGAACGTGATCACCCTGGCGCCATCGCTGGAAATCAGCTACCCGGAAATCGACCTGGCCATCGCCCTGCTCGATCGCCTGCTGCATCGGGCGATGCACCGATGAACGCCACGCTGTCACCCGCAGCGATCGACGTCGGCGAAGGCAACCTCGGTTACATTCTCGGTAGCGGAAAGGTCGCGGTGTTGCTGATTCATGGCCTGACCGGCACCCCGAGGGAGCTGCGTCGCGTGGCCATGGGCCTGGCGGAAGCGGGATATACCGTCTACGTGCCGACCCTGGCCGGCCACTGTGGCAACAACGCCGACCTGCAAGCCACGCGATGGCACGACTGGTACGAGAGTGCACGCAACACCTACCGCGGCATGCGCCATAAACACGAACGGGTTTTCGTCGGTGGTTTGTCCATGGGCGCCGTGCTGTCGATGTACCTGGCGGCCGAACACCCGGGACAGATCGAAGGCTTGCTGCTGTACTCGACGACCTTGCGTTACGACGGCTGGAACATGCCCAAGGCGGCTGTCCTCACGCCGTTGCTGATGGCGATCCCCTTTGGTGTACACCTGTGCCGCTTCAATGAAAAATCCCCCTTCGGCATCAAGGACGAACGCCTGCGGGCAATCGTCGAGCGGCAAATGAAGGCAGGCGAAAGTGGGAATGCCGGGCTGTTGACCATGTCCGGGGTCAGTGTTCGCGAATTGCACCGATTGGTCGCGGCAGTGAAAAAACGCATGCCGCAAATCACCACCCAGGCACTGGTGGTGCATTCGCGCGAAGACGATATCACCAGCCGCTGGAACGCCGACTATGTGGAACGCAAGCTCGGTGGTCCGGTGGTGAAAATACTCCTCGACGACTGCTACCACATGATCACCGTCGACCTGCAGTATCGACGGGTGGTGGAGTTGAGCGTGGATTTCATCCAGCAACGTTTCAAGCAGCAGTCCAGCACTGCGCTTGCCACGGGCCAGGCTTTTCGGCCATGGTTATGAGGCAAGCCCCCCCCGTGATCACCGGCCATGCCTTTTCGACCATTGAGGACATCGACCGTGGTGCGTGGAACGACTGCTTCCCTGCCGAGCTGGAGGACTGGGATTACTACCGGGCCGTTGAACAGGCAGGCATTGCCGACTTTCAATGGCGCTATCTGGTTTTGTATGAGCACCAGAGCGTGGTTGCGGCAGCGGTGGTGTTCACCACCGCCTATTCACTGGACACCACCGTTCAAGGCCTGGGCAAACGCATCTGCGAGCGACTGCGCCGCTGGCGCCCGGGACTGCTCGATATCCCGCTCTACGCCTTGGGCTCACCGGTCTCCGAGCGTTGCCATGCGGGCACGGCCCGGCATATCGAGCCTGCCCGGCGCCCCGCCCTGCTCGGACAATTATTGATCCTGGCCCGTGACGATGCGGACAAGGCCGGCATTGGCCTGTTGGCCGTGAAGGACGCGTCGCACAGTGACCCGCAGTGGTTGCAGGCTTGCCAAGACGCAGGCCTGCACAGCATGCCCGGCTTGCCCGGCGCCGAACTGCCCATCTCCTTCAACAGCCTCGATGCCTACCTCGGCACCCTCGGCAAATCCACCCGCAAGGACCTGCGCCGCACCTTGCGCACCCAGGGGCCCAGTATCGAGTGGCGACGGGAAGTGGAGGACTTGCTGCCGGTCATGATGCAACTCTACGAAGCCACATTGAACCGCAGCGACCTGAAGTTCGAACGCTTGCCTGCGGCCTATTTCCGCCAGGTGCTGGAACAACTCGATGAACGAGCCGCCTGCGTACTCTACTGGCTTGGCGAAGACCTGGTCGCGTTCAACCTGGTATTGCTGGATGGCCAGCGACTGGTGGACAAGTTTTTCGCCCACGACCTCAGCCGCACCCGCCAACACAACCTCTACATGCGCAGTTGGCTGGCCAATGTCGACTACTGCATTGAACATGGCCTTACGATCTATGCATGCGGCCAGGCCGGCTATGCCGGTAAGCTGCGCCTGGGTTGCTCGTTCACCGGAAACACCGTGTTTTTTCGCCACCGAAACCGCTGGATCAACGGCTTGTTGCGCGGGTTGAAAGTGTTTATCCGTCCTGACCGATCCGACCCTGCCATGGCTGCTGCGATAAGCGAAACCCGATGACCAAAGCCCCACGCCCCACCCCCCGAACTTTCGCCCTTTCCGACTGGAGCCTGCAGCGCAAACTGGTGCTGGCTTTCTGGCTGGTCAGCGTAATACCGACAATGATCGCCGCCGAACTCGCGGCCACCACGTTGTCGCAGATCTTCGACAGCAACGTGCGGATCTGGCTGCAGGAATCGACCCGGATCGTCGAGGACGAAATCAGCGAGATCCTGCGCGACCATGCCCGGGCTGCGCAGTTGTTCTTGCGCTATACGCGCCCGCCCACCGACCGGCTGTCGACCCGACACGACAAACTGACCACTGACATCGCCGAGTCAATGGGCATCGACGTGGTGGCGCTGGTTCGCAGTAACGACCACCAAGTGGTGTTCAGCAGTGTCGCCGACGATGTGATTCGCCAGATCAGCACCGCCCCCAGAGCCGTGCTGCAAACCTTGCAAGTCGCAGGCGTAGCGACCGGCACCGTGGTTTCGACCTTCGAGACCGAGCAGGACGGCCTCCAATACCAACTGGTGATCGCCACCTACCTGGACAACAGCTTCCTCACCAGCGTGGCCGATGTTCATTCCCTGGACCTGCGCCTGTACCTGGCCAAGGCCGATGATTTCCCGGAAATTTTCTCGACCCAACGCTTCCAGGATCATCCCCTGAAGGTGCCGGCAAAAATCGAACAGTCGATGCGCCTGAGCAAACAGCCCATCGAGCAATTCACCAGTCGCTACAGCGGAATCTACCAACCGATACTCAATGATAACGGCGAGCTGCAAGGCGTGATCTTCAGTGGCTTGTTGCGCCACAGCAGCCTGGTCGGGCTGGTGAACCAGAGCAACCTGTTCATCCTGATTTTCCTGCTCAGCTCGGCGGGCTCGCTGGCGGTCGGCTGGCTGGTTTCGCAGCGTCTGACCAAACCCCTGCGCGGTCTGTCCAAGGGCGTGCAAGCTGTCATTGCCGGGGATTACCGCCAGCGCCTGGTCGTGACCGGCGGCGACGAACTGGCGGAATTGAGCAGCACCTTCAACCACATGAGCGAACGCCTTGGCCAGCTGCAACATCTGGAATCACAGCTGCGTCGCCGCGACCGACTACACGCCCTGGGCGAAGTAGCCATGGGCCTGGCCCATGAAATCCGCAACCCCCTGGGCATCATCAAGACCGCGACCCAACTGCTGCATCGGCGCGCCGATCTGCCGGAGGCCGACAAGCGCCACCTGGAATACGTCGTCAGCGAAGTCAGCCGGATCAACGACCTGATCACCGACTTCCTCGATTTCGCCAAACCCGGCGCGCCCCTGCGATCCATGCAAGCGGCACGGCCGCTGGTAGAGGAATGGATGGGTTTCTGCGCGCCAGAGCTGGCCAACCACCAAATCGACGCGCACATTGACGATCAGGCCCCCGGCGCCACCCTTTACGCCGACGCGCGGCAACTCAAGCAGGCCGGCCTTAACCTGATCGTCAACGCCATCGACGCCATGCCCGACGGTGGGCACCTGACGCTTGCGATCAGCAGCGATCCGCCATACACCGTGATCAGCATCCGCGACACCGGCCCGGGCATCGAACCGGACATGCTCGAGCGTATCTTTACGCCGTTCGTCACCACCAAGGCCTCGGGTACCGGCCTCGGTCTGGCGAAGGTGTACTCGATCATGGAAAGTCATGACGGGCGCATCGAGTGCAGCAGTGGAAAAAACGCCGGCGCTACATTCAGCCTCTACATTCCGGACAATGGCGACGAGTCCGATGAGGCCAACTATGACGCATAACGTACTGGTGGTCGACGACGAACCCAAGCTCTGCGACCTGCTGGCGTCGGCGCTGGGTCAGAACGGCATCACGGTGTTCACCGCGGGCAATGGCTTGCACGCCCTGAAGGTACTGGAGGTCGAAGACATCGACCTGGTCATCAGCGACTGGCGCATGCCCGGCATGGACGGTCCACAGTTGCTGGGGGAAATCAAAAACCGCTTTCCGCAGCTGCCGGTGATCGTCATGACGGCCTATAGCACCGTGAAAAACGCCGTGCAGTCGATGCGCAACGGGGCATTCGACTATATTGCCAAACCGTTCGACATCGATGAGCTGGATATCACCGTCAGCAAGGCCCTGCAATTTCGCGACATCCTCCAAGACAACCAGCGCATGCGCGCCGAACTCGACGAACACCAACAGATCGACAGCCTGATCGGCGACAGCCCGAGTTTTCGTCGGGTGTTGCAGGCGATCGATTCGGTGCGTGAAAGCAATGCGACGATTTTGCTGACCGGCGAAAGCGGCACCGGCAAGGAAATGGTCGCCCGGGCAATCCACAAGCACGGCAATCGCGCCGACAAGCCCTTCGTCGCGGTGAACTGTGCGGCCATCCCCGAAGGATTGCTGGAAAGCGAAATGTTCGGCCATCGCAAAGGCGCGTTTACCGGAGCCGTCGCCGACCGCGTCGGACGCTTCCTGCAAGCGGACAAAGGCACGCTGTTTCTCGATGAAATCGGCGAAATGCCGCTGGCCTTGCAGGCGAAGATCCTGCGGGCGCTGCAGGAGCGTGTGATCGAGCCGGTGGGCGATCCTCGCGAGCGCAAGGTGGATGTACGAGTGATTGCGGCAACCAACAAAAACCTGCTGGACGCGGTGGCCAACAAGGAGTTTCGCGAAGACCTCTATTACCGCCTCAACGTCTTTCCCATCCCCCTCCCCGCCCTGCGCGAACGGGTTGAAGACATCGCCCCGCTGGCCCGGCATTTCGCCCACATCCTGGGTGCCACGGCCGGCAAGCGCATCAGCGGTTTCAGCCCCGCGGCGTTGCAGGCCATGGCCCATTACTCGTGGCCTGGCAACATTCGCGAACTGCAAAATTGCGTGGAACGCGCGACCATCGTCGCGTCTGGGACGGTCATCGACGACGACGATCTGCCGGCGTACCTGTTTGCTGCATCGGCGGCCACCTGCAGTGCCATTCCCAATGAAGGCATGGGTGTGCCGTCAGACCTCGAAGCCGCACTGGCGCAAGTCGAAAGGAATTACATCCTGGCAGCCCTTGAGCAGAGCAACGGTGTGCAGGCCGCGGCGGCGCAGTTGATCGGCATCTCCGAGCGCAGCTTCTGGTACCGGCTGAAGAAACTGGGCATTCACGTGGACAAGATCGTGCGTTAAAGCAGGTTGTGATCAGACACCGGCTCAATCTGCGCCCAATGCGAAGTGTCCTCTCGATGCGCCCGTAGATATGGCAACACCGCCGCCAGCAACGGCGCCTTGAACGCTTCCTGAAACCGATGAGCCAACCCCGGTATCAACTTCAACTGGCTGCCACGCAGATGCGCCGCCAGGTGCACGCCGTGCATCACCGGCAATAATGGATCGGCCGTGCCATGCACCACCAGCGCCGGCACCCGTAGCTGGTTGAGCAGTGCCACTCGGCTCGGCTCGGCCAGGATCGCCAGGATCTGCCGTTTGGCCCCCTCGGGATTGAATGCCCGGTCATACGCCAGTGCCGCCTGATGCAGCAGTGCCTGACGATCATCGGTTACCGACGGACTGCCCAGTGCCGCCAGCAGGTCCGCCTGTTGCTCAAGTGCGATTTCACGGTTGGGCGCCCCCCGGCGCGCCAGCAACTGCAGCAGCGCCGCACTGGGTGCGGGTAAACCTTCGGCGCCGGAAGTACTCATGATCAGGGTCAGGCTTTCCACCCGCTGTGGCGCCATCGCCGCCATGTGCTGGGCAATCATCCCACCCATGCTGGCGCCCAGTACATGAAATTGCTCGATGTGTAACGCATCCATCAGGCCCAGGGCATCATCTGCCATATCGGTCAGGGTGTAAGGCGCCGACACGGGCAAGCCGAGCTTATAGCGCAACACTTCGAAGGTCAGATTGGCCTCGACCGGGGGTTGCCGCCAGGTCGACAGGCCGACATCGCGATTGTCATAACGAATCACCCGGAACCCTTGCTGACAGAGCGCAACCACCACTTCGTCAGGCCAATGAATCAACTGCCCACCGAGGCCCATCACCAGCAGCAATGCCGGGTCCGAAGCGCGACCGATGCTCTGGTACGCCAGGCTTACCTGATCCAGGTTGACCCGCTCGGTGGCCACATTGACGTCACAGCGGGACGCCGAAAAAGAAGGAAAACTCAACAACAACGAGGCCAAAAAGGCCGCTGTCGATAAAAATCGTGCACGCATGAAAAACACCGAAACGCAGAACCCCAGTAGAGCGCGAGTCTGATGATGTTTGTTCAAGCGCGCTGCCACAAATGCATGACAGTTTCGTGAACGCCGCCCAGTGGTCGATGCGATAACTATGTAGTGCCACAGGCCCGGGGCATTTTTTTTTAATGGCTTGATCCGGAGTGGACCCGCCGCTCCCCAGGAAAGAGCCCCGTCACCATGACCGAAAGACTGCTGCCGACACTGCTGCCACCCTCCCTCTCCACCCCATCGCCAATCGTCATGCCCGAGTTTTCAACGCTGCCGGGCACCATCGATCAGACCCTGCTGCAACGTGCCTTGAGCCGTTGGCAAGCCTGCCAGGAAGGTTTGCAGTCACTGTTCGCGGACGCGCCGCCGAACGTTGGCGCTGATGCCTATTGGAATGCCCGCGCCCCCGGTACACCGCTGTCGCGGCGTGATCGGGCCAGTCAGTTGTACCGCGATCATATCGAAGCTACGGCCCACGCGGGATTCGCCCTGGGATCCCTGAGCGCCGAACAACTGAAGCCGCTGTGGCAGGTTCTGGACGCCGAAACTGCGGCAATGGGTCTGGACGATCAGTTGATCCATTGCGAACACCTGGCGCTGAAGTTGAGCGACAACAGCATCCGCAAACTCCCCGCGGCCTGGGTGATCAGCGTGGGCAACCAGCAACCTGCCGCGCAGTTGCTGTACCTGCCCTCCCGACCGATTCCGGTCCAGGCCTTCGACGAACGTGGCGACATGGAGCATTGGTTGTCCGCACAACTACTCGCTCCCCCCGAGCTGCCCAGTCATTACAGGTTTGAATACACGGCCGGCACCGGCCCTTTGACGACAGGCATCGCGCAGCTGTTTACGCCCGGGGTGCAGCCCCGCATTGCCGAGGTGTTCGCCCAGGCGCCGACCCTTGCGAACCTGGAGCTGACTGAGGGCCTTGGCGATGAAGACCAATCATCGCCCTTCGATAGCCTGTCTGCCGATATTCCCCGGGCACTGCGCCAGGCCTCGCTGGGCAAACAGCGAGCAGCGCTGGAAACACTGCTGGGCGAAGCATTCGACAGCGACCGCCAACAGGCGCTCGACGACACACTCAAGGCGTTGGAAACCGCAGCGCTTGCGGCAGATACGGGCGCGTCCACCGTGCTCTACCGATCGCGCACGCTGGACCTGATAACGTTCAATCGTGGCTTCAACGCGCTTTACCAGGCGCACAAGGACGGCTTGAAGGCCGAAGTTGAACTGCAACGCACGCTCAATCAGCTCGACGACACTGAACTCGATTGGCTCAAGGTCCTGCTGGACACGCCAGACACCGCCGAACACGACCCTGACGCTGCCTTCGCCAGCCTATCGCTGAGCATGGCAACCGACACCGGTGAACCTTTGCGCCATGAGCTTGACGGGGTGTTTGTCATTGCCTGCTCGCAAGCCCTGTCCGACCCGGATTCGCCTCACAGTCTGTTGCTTTATTGGCCCGGCATCGGCGGCGGCTTGCAACGATTCGCCAACCGCAAAGACCTGGAACAGCAGTTGTTGAAAATCCAGCGCCAGGACCCGGTGCTGGCCCTGCAACTGACGACCATCTCGACAGATCCGCTGCTGTACAGTCTCAATCGACAGATCAGCCATTTCGAAGAACAGGCTGCGCAAATACGCCGACGCTATCCTGACAGCACGCAGGCATCACAACGTGCGCAGGAACTGGAAAAGCTGCGCGGGCAAACATTGGCATTGCTGCAGGTCCCGGTAAACGCGGCAAGAAGCCTGGCGCTTACGCACCTGCAGGAACAACGCCGCAGTGCCTCGATGGTTGCCCGTCTTCCCACCTGGCTGGCCACCCTGGCAGCACCCGACGCTGCCAGGCTTAAAAGCCTGACCAGCGCCTGTATCCAGGCCCTGCAGCGCAGCCACGAGCAACTGGAAACAATCCTGATACCTCGCACCACATTCACCCGTCGACACCTGCAGGCGCAGCTGCGCAAAGACTTTTCACTCAAAGGAGACTTCGACGTCCAGCTCGACTTGCCCGATTCCGTCACGCTGCAAAAACAACTGACCGACGGTGCGGCTCCCGGCACCCCGCAAAAACTGGTGGCGGTACCCAGTACCGCCAGAAGCAAGATGACCCTCGAGGAACTGGCCCAGCTCAACATCGACAACACCCCGTCGATGCAGCTTGAGCCTTTGTCCTTGCGCCTGGGTTTCATGCGTGTGGAAGTCACGACCCTGGACGACAGTGAACGCCGGACCCTCACAACCGGCATCACCCATGCCTACCTGCGCAAGACGCTACCGGCGCTGAATCTGCCCAAGACCTACGAGCAACTGATCCATGACACCTTCATGGGCAGTCACAGCGAGCCGCTGTTTGTCAGGGAACATCGCCGGGAATGCCTGATCGAACCCTGGCGCCAGACCCTCAAGCTGCAAGGTGAGTGCGCACGCCTGCAAAGGCAGATCAGTTTCAACGACCTGCAGATCCTCGACATCGCCATCGACGCCGATACCCCGCAAGCCTGGCACGCGGACGGCAAGCGCATCGAGATCTTGCCGGCCTACCTGAATGCGGGCGGCAAGGACACCCCCAACGAAGGCCCGGTGACCTTGTCCGGCGTGACGTTCATTCAGGAACAGGTCAGCGGCGTGACGTTGCTGTACCTGCCCGACAGTCCCGACGGCCAGTGCCTGCGCCGTTACGGCAGCCTCGAACAGGCGCGCAAGGCCCTGTTCAACCTGTGCCTGAACAGCGAGATGGTCAGCTATCTGGCCGGTCGCGCCTTGCAGGGTGACGTGCGGGCTCATGAAAGCCGGATCAACCAGGCCGTCCTCAAACACTTCGACGCCATGATCGGTGTCGGGATGCGCTGGCCGGCACTCACTTCGCTGGCCGCGCACCTGCTCAATACGCAGATGGGGCGCCTGGTCGAAGCCCATCGCGGCACATCGCGGTCCAACGATGCGTTATTCCTCGAACGCTACGCACTCAGCGGACCCAAGGCGCTGAACTACATAAAAATGGCCGTGGGGGTCGTGCCTTTTGTCGGCACCGCCGTTTCTCTCTACGATGCCTGGAGCAGTGCCAACCAGGCCGTCGCGGCGCTGTTACGTGCCGACGTGGGTGAAGGCCTGGCTGAGATCGAGTCGGTGCTACTGTCTCTGATCGATGCGGCCATGGACATTCTTCCCGGTACGTCGGGCACCAGAACGGCCACGGGCGCCCGCGCACTGACGCGCGCTCGTCAGTTGGGGGCGCTCGGCAACGGCGCCATGGCCTTGCCACAGACATCCAGGCACCAGGCGCGGCACATTGCCGAACGCTTCGCCGGTTATGAGTACGAGAAACCGATATCCCTGCTCGGGTTGAAACCGGCCAGGCACGGTATCTATCGCAATGTCTACCGACATGCCGACGGTGATTTCATCACTCGCCAGGGCCGTATCTTCCAGGTTGAACCGAGCAAGGACTCACGTGGCTGGCGGCTGAGCGGTACTCGTAAAAAAACCTACAAGCAACCTGTCGCTCTGGATGAAGCAGGCCGCTGGGACACCTGGTTCGGTGTCTACGGGTCGACCTTCGAGGGCGGCGGGCTGGGGGGTGGTGGCGCACTCGGGCATCTGGCCGACACCCTCGACCCGCTCTGGCCGGCCACCATTCGCGAACGACTGCCACGTTGGTGGGCCGATCGGGTGTTCCGCCGCAACACCGCCTTGACCAGCACCGCCGACAACCTGGCACCGCAACTCGACAGCCAGGTCCAGCGTACCAACGCGGCGCTGGAGCACTATAACAACAGTTCCGTGCAAGCCCGCCCGGCCCTGCTGCCGGCTACCGAAGCGGCCTGTATCGGCGATATCGAACTGGCCGGCAGACACTACCAGACGCTGGTCGAACTGACGCCCCTGACCCATGGCAACAAACGACGCGCGCTCAAGGACATGCAAAGTCATGACGCCCTCGTGATCGCCGACAGGCAAAAGCAACGGGTGTTTTTCGCCAACCATCGGGCTGATCCGCTCATGGGCAAGATCGACGCCTTAGTCGACCAACTGGACGCACTGCCGGACAATGCACTCGTCGAACGCATTCGGATCCTGCACGACATCCGCAAGCTGCGCGTGGAATTCATTGGCCATCTGGAGCAGATGGAAACGGCAATGCGCGAGCTCAACCGGTGGTACGAGCGCATTACGGTCAGCAGCGAAAAGGCCCAGCTGACCCCCGAAGTAACGATGTTGAACGGACGCCTGAGCGAATCCAATCTGCTTTACCTGAAAACCGGGCATCTGCTGGAAACCGTCAAGCGCTTCGACACCACCAAGGATCTTTCCTGGTTCCATCTACAGGCCCAGGCCGACAGCCTGCGGACCAAGGTCGACCGTGCCTTGTTCACCCAATACAGCCTGGCGGAAGTCAGCGCCACTCGGGCCCAGCGCAATCAGATCCTCCAGGAATGCCTCGAGCACTACCGGCAATTCCGCCGGGGCATGAATGCCTGGACCGCCAGCTATCCCCAACACTTTCATCTCGACGCGGTGGGTCCCTTGCTGGAGGGTATCGAGAAAATGGCCGAACGGGCACGCAAGGCCATCGACCTGCCGGCTCCCGTCATGCCAGCCGGGCAACGCAGCAAGAAAGTCTTCATGACTGAAGACGACCACTTGTTGATCGGGGTGGAACGCTGGGAACCGACTACCCAGAAGCGCCAATACATCCTGACCGGCCAGGGTGGCGTCAAGGAAATATGGGAGCAAGCTGCAAACGGCAAGTTTCGCCTGCTCAACCCACCGCAGCCGACCGCTCGCCCCGCGCAAAGGGACCCCGGGTCCATGGTCGAAGAGGCCCGTAGCCGCCTGCAGTCACAGCCGGCCTACCAGGCGAAGATCGAAGCTTATGCAGCGCAAGACATGCTCCCGGTCGATCTGGAGCACATGATGGTCAGTGAGGCCGGCGAATTGACGCGCCGAGCGCTCGATATCGAAGCCGTTGCCCCACAGAGCCCCGTCATTGCGCAATTGCGTAACAAGGCAACCGAACTGATTTCCACCGGGCGCCTGATGCGCACCCGCCAGTCACTGAGCAGCAAGAACCCTACGGATGGAATGCTCGATGACCTGATCAGCCAAAACGCCGTGGAGATACGTAAAACCAGCCCAATGAAAAGCCTGCGAAAACGCCCTGATGGCCGAGCCGATTACTTGCAGGAATACGAAATCTGGGACCGCACCGCCGTGCCGCCCAACGTGTTGTGGTACGCCCATTTTCATTACAGCAAGGCGGCGCCCGCCTTCGCCGAGTTCGAAAAGGCACACCTGAAGCTGCCGCAGTATCGATTCCTGACCCACGCCGATGACGCCACCCTTCCCTACGCCGACATCGGCAAACGGTCACCGGTATTGCGCCATTTCGATCAGGTCTGACAGGAAAAACGGGAGCGGTGGGTCCGCTCCCGTTGATGCCCTCAAGCCAGTTGGCTACGCAGTTGCCGTGCCGCGGCGACCATGTTCACCAGGGCGGCCTCGGTTTCCGGCCACGCCCGCGTCTTCAAACCGCAATCGGGGTTGACCCACAACCGTTCGGCCGGGATCCGCTTGACGGCCTTGCTGATCAATTTGACCATTTCGGCGGTGTCCGGCACCCGTGGCGAATGGATGTCGTAGACACCCGGACCGATATCGTTCGGGTAGTCGAACGCTTCAAAGGCTTGCAGCAACTCCATGTCCGAACGCGATGTTTCAATGGTGATCACATCGGCATCCATCGCCGCTATGGCTTCAATCACATCGTTGAATTCGCTGTAGCACATGTGGGTGTGGATCTGGGTTTCGTCGCGCACACCGCTGGCGCTCAAGCGGAATGCCTGCACCGCCCAGTCCAGATATTCCTGCCATTGCGCCCGGCGCAGCGGCAGGCCCTCGCGAAACGCCGCTTCGTCGATCTGCACGATCTTGATGCCGGCGGCCTCCAGATCCAGCACTTCGTCGCGCAGGGCCAGGGCCAGTTGCTGCGCCTGCACTTTGCGGGACACGTCTTCGCGGGGGAACGACCACATCAGCATGGTCACGGGGCCGGTGAGCATGCCTTTCATGACCTTGTCGGTCTGGCTTTGCGCGTAGCTGATCCAGTCAACCGTCATGGCTTTGGGACGGCTCAGGTCGCCATAGATGATTGCCGGTTTCACACAGCGCGAACCGTAGCTCTGCACCCAGCCGAAGCGGGTGAAGGCATACCCGTCAAGCTGCTCGGCAAAGTACTCGACCATGTCATTGCGCTCGGCTTCGCCATGCACCAGCACATCCAGCCCCAAGCGTTCCTGAATCTGCACGGCATGGCGGATTTCGTGGTGCATGGCATCGGTGTAATCGTTGGCCGACAGCTTGCCTTGCTTGAAGGCCTGACGCGCCAGGCGAATCGAGCCGGTTTGTGGAAACGAGCCGATGGTGGTGGTCGGGAACGCTGGCAACTTCAAGCGTGCGCGCTGTTGCTCGATGCGTTTGGCAAACGGTGAATGACGCTGGCTGTCCGTGGCAACGATGGCGTTGATCCGCGCCTGTACCTGGGCCTTGTGAATACGTGGCGACTCGGCGCGGCTGGTCGCAATGGCACGGCTTTGAGCCAGCGCCGCTTGCACTTTGGGTGCTTGCGGATCATTCAAGGCATCGCGCAGTACCGCGATTTCGCCACATTTCTGCACCGCAAACGCCAGCCAGCTTTTCAGTTCCGGATCAAGCTTGTCTTCACGCTCCAGGTCCACCGGGCTGTGCAGCAGCGAACAGGAGGTGCTGACCCACAGGTTGTCGCCAAAACGCTCCTGGGCAAATTGCAGTTGCGCCAGCACCGGTTCCAGCTCGCAGCGCCAGACGTTGCGGCCATTGACCAAGCCCACCGAGAGAATCTTGTAGGTTGGCAGCCGATCGAGCACGTGCAGCAGTTGATCCGGCGCACGCACCGCATCGATGTGCAAGCCTTGCACCGGCAGGCCGACAGCCAGGCCGAGGTTGTCCTGCAGGCCGCTGAAGTAAGTGGCCAGCAGCTTTTTCAGCGGCGAGTACTGCAGGATGTGGTAGGCCCGTTCAAAGGCGTTTTTCCATTCCTGCGGCAAGTCGAGGGTCAGGATCGGTTCATCGATCTGTACCCACTCCACGCCTTGGGCAGCGAGACGCACGAGGATCTCGTTGTAGACCGGCAGCAGGCGTTCCAACAGGTCGAGTTTATCGAAGTCCTGGCCTTTGACTTTGCCCAGCCACAGGTAAGTCAACGGGCCGATGATCACCGGCTTGACGGTGTGCCCCAGGGCCTTGGCTTCATCGACTTCATCGAACAGCTGTTCCCAGCTCAGCGTGAACTGCTGGTCAGCGCTGAATTCCGGGACCAGGTAGTGGTAATTGGTGTCGAACCACTTGGTCAGTTCCTGGGCGTATTGCTCTGAGCCCTGCTCCGAGCCGCAGCAGCTCGCCGTGGCGCCACGGGCCATGGCGAACAGCGTGTCGAGGGTCGGCAGGCCACGCTTATCCCGGGTGTTGTCGAAACGCTCGGGGATCACGCCGAAGGCCAGGGAATGAGTCAGTACCTGGTCGTACCAGGCAAAGTCGCCGACCGGCAGCAGGTCGATACCGGCGTCTTTCTGCAATTGCCAGTGGCGGGCGCGCAATTGGCGACCGACGTTTTTCAGCGCCTTTTGGTCGATGTCGCCCTTCCAGTAGGATTCGAGGGCTTTTTTCAGTTCGCGGTCGGCACCGATGCGGGGAAAACCAAGGGTGTGGGCTACGGCCATGTCGAATTGCTCCTGGGTAAAAGATGGCGCTATTGTCGACAGCGAAGCCATCATGAGACAAACTCAACCTTTTCGTGTTGATCACAAGTTTTCCTCATGGAGCCCCACGGTGCTTGAAATCCGTCACCTGAAGACCCTGCACGCCTTGCGCGAAGCCGATAGCCTGG
The DNA here is from genome assembly GCF_029967975.1 of Pseudomonas sp. V98_8. Taxonomy (NCBI): domain Bacteria; kingdom Pseudomonadati; phylum Pseudomonadota; class Gammaproteobacteria; order Pseudomonadales; family Pseudomonadaceae; genus Pseudomonas; species Pseudomonas sp. V98_8. The sequence goes on along the minus strand of NZ_JASCAE010000006.1, from coordinate 168,842 downwards.
TGGATGCAGCCGACCGCCTGCACCTGACGCAGTCGGCGCTGTCCCATCAGTTCAAGGAACTTGAAGAACGCATGGGCATGCCGTTGTTCGTGCGCAAGACCAAGCCGGTGCGTTTCACCAGTGCCGGCTTGCGGCTGCTGCAACTGGCCGATGCCACCTTGCCGCTGCTGCGCGCCGCTGAGCGCGACATCGCGCGGCTGGCCGGCGGCACCGCGGGACGCTTGCACATGGCCATCGAGTGCCACAGTTGTTTCCAGTGGCTGATGCCGACCATCGACCAGTTCCGCGACGCCTGGCCGGAAGTCGAGTTGGACCTGGCCTCGGGCTTCTCCTTCGCCCCACTGCCCGCCCTGGCCCGTGGCGACCTGGACCTGGTGGTGACGTCCGACCCGGTGGAACTGGTAGGGATCACCTATGTGCCACTGTTTACCTATGAAGCGATGCTCGCGGTGGCGAATCAGCACCGCTTGGCCAGCAAGGCCTACATCGTCCCGCAAGACTTGCTCAGCGAAACCCTGATCACCTACCCGGTGGAACGTGACCGGCTGGATATCTTCACGCGTTTCCTGGAACCGGCCGACGTCGAACCGGCCCAGGTCCGCACCTCGGAACTGACGGTGATGATGATGCAACTGGTGGCCAGCGGGCGCGGCGTGTGCGGCATGCCCCATTGGGCGCTGCATGAATACAGCTCACGGGGCTATGTGAAGGCAAAGCGCCTGGGCGAGAAAGGCCTGTTTGCGACGCTGTATGCGGCGATCCGGGCCGACATGCTCGATGCGCCGTACATGCGGGACTTCTTGCTGACAGCCAAGGACACGTCGTTTTCGACGCTGGATGGGGTTAGCGCGGTGCGCTAGAACACCTCTGTGGCGAGGGGACTTGTCCCCTCGCCACAAAAGCTGTTCAGGCCATCCGTTTTTGCTCGAGCATCAAGCGCAACGCCAGTGCCGACAACACAAAGCCCATGAAATAACGTTGCAATGCCAGCCAGGTCGGATTGCTGACAAACCATGACGCGATGCCCGACGCGAACAGGGCAATCATCAGGTTCACGCAGAAACTGACGCTGATCTGGGTCAGGCCCAGAACGATACTTTGAGTGAACACCGAACCGTGCTCAGGGGTGATGAATTGCGGAAACACCGACAGGTAGAACACCGCAATCTTCGGATTCAGGGCGCTGGTGAGAAAACCCATGGTGATCAACTTGCGCGACGAATCCGGTGGTAGTTGTTGCGCTTCGAACGGCGAACGCGCTCCCGGCTTGACCGCCTGCCAGGCCAGCCACAACAGGTACAGCGCGCCGGCCCACTTCAACACTTCGTAGGCCATCGGCACCGCCAGGAACACGGCGGTCAACCCGGCCGCGGCGGCGAACAGATGCACAAAGAAACCCGCGACCACGCCGAGCAACGAAGTGACCCCGGCCTTGCGGCCCTGGCAAATCGAACGGGAGATCAGGTAGATCATGTTCGGCCCCGGTGTCAGCACCATCAACAACGCAGCGGCGGCGAAAATCAGCAGGTCTTGAAGCGGGATCATGGGCGAAGTCCTTTGCGTAAATGATCAGGCGGTCGCGGTCAGCGTAGCTCGATAAAACGGCAGGATCAGGTCCCGTGTCAATGGCGCCAGAACGACACCACCGTCGGTACCCGGATCAATCCAGAGCACCTCTTCGATCTCGGCGGCCGGGGACACATCGGTGTCAATGGTCAGCAGAAACAGTTCGGCCTGTACGACAAACCCTGGCTCATTGGCGGCAGGGGCCGAGAACTGTCCGAGGAAAGTGGCTTGCGTCGGATCGATGACCAGCCCCAACTCTTCTTCCAGCTCCCGGGCCAGCGCGCTGGCCGGCTGCTCATGGGCCTCGATCTTGCCGCCCGGTTGCATGAATGCCTGGGTGCCGCGCTTGCGCACCAGCAGCGTACGGCCGTCGGGGCCGATCAACAGGGCGGCGGCAATGTGGATAAGTTGGGCGGGAAACGTCGACATGAAAAGAGGCCTTTGACTCAAAGCGGCAAGGATCACATGTCCGCCATCGATGATCAAAGGCTCCGGGTTTGATCGTTCCCACGCTCCGCGTGGGAATGCAGACCGGGACGCTCCGCGTCCCAAATCAAAAGCCGAACGCAGAGCGTCCGTTGATGCATTCCCACGCAGAACGTGGGAACGATCAGTTAACGCGCAGGAATCATCAGCTCCCGCAGTCCACAAGCATGTTCGACCAATTCCCCCGGCAACTTCAGCCGCTGATCATCCAGGTAGCGATAATCCTGACGTGCCGCCGTCAACCGTTTCAGGTCCAGCTCCAGCGCAAACTGCCCCTCGTCACGCCCGGCCTCGAACAACAGCGTGCCCAAGGGATCGACCAACGCACTGCCGCCTGCAAACAACACACCGCCATCGCCCTCTTCCACCCGGTTGACCATCAGTGCAAACGCCTGGTTTTCCTGGGCTCGGGCCATGATCGCGGTGCGGTGAGTCGGACCGTAGGGGTCCATGTTGCCATTGGTCACCAATAACAATTCGGCACCCAGTTGCGCCAGGGCGCGTGCGGTTTCCGGGAACTCGATGTCGTAGCAGATCAGCAAACCAACACGCACCCCGTTCCACAGGCAGGTGGCGAAGCGATCACCGGCTTCATACACGCCTCGCTCCGACGGCCACAGGTGCGTCTTGCGATACTTGAGTGCGATACCCTCTGGGGTAATCAGCAACGTAGTGTTGTAGAACCGGCCGTTGTCGCGCTCGCTGGTGCCGATGACCACGGCAATGTTGCGTTCACGGGCGGCGGCGACGATCGCGCTGACGGTCGGACCCTCCAGCGATTCGGCAACCTCGGCCACGGACTCCGCGCACGGGAAGCCCATCAGGTGGCTTTCCGGGAACATGATCAGTTGCGTATCGGCAGCGCAGGCGTTGATCGCCGCCAGGGCTCGTTCGAGGTTGTAAGCCGTGTCATTGTCACGGCCTGCCAATTGGGCGAGTTCGACTTTCATGGGGAGTCCTTGTTCTGAACGCCGGAAAGATTGCCCGGTCGTTGTGTGTGCGCCAGTATGCGCAGCAAGCACGCGGTCGAAAATCACGCCGCCGGGGTAACACGATAGGGGTAGAGGCATGACACTCGCGTTGGACGACATCGCCTGGCACCGCTCGGTCGGGCAATTGATCGATGCCTTGGACAAGCCCAATTTCTGGACGCAGTTGGTGCGCTTGCTGGATCAATACGTGCCCTGCGACAGCTGGGTGGCCCTGCTGTTCAGCGCCGATCAGCACCCACAGGTGTTCGCCGAATGCCCAGGCATTGACGCCAGCCCCGACCCGCTGTTCCAGGATTACCTGCGCGGCCTGTACCTGCTCGATCCGTTCTACATCGCGTGCCGCGAGCAGTCGCGCAGCGCTTTGTATCGCCTGTCGGAAGTCGCGCCGGAGCATTTCGAACTCACCGAGTACTATCAACGATACTTTCGTGTGAATGTCGTGGCCGACGAAATACAGTTTAATTGCCAATTGGAGGGCGATCGTACCTTGTGCCTGTCACTGGGCAGCCAGCAACGCTTCAGTGCGCAGCAGATTGCCCTGCTTTCGCTGATCCAGCCATGGGTACTCGGGTTGATGCGCCAGCGTCTGCCCCACGAGACCAACGAAGTGCTGGCGGCCTCGGCCCCCGCGCCGGTACAAGGCGACTGGCGCGTGCAGCTGGAAGCTTCGGTGCAACAACTCATGGGCGCACAATTGACCGCCAGGGAGCTGGATGTCGGACGCTTGATGCTCAGCGGCTGCTCCAGCAAGGAAATCGCCCGCAAACTGGAAATCTCCATCGAGACTGTGAAAGTCCATAGGAAACACATGTACAGCAAGCTGGGGATCAAGTCCCAGTCCGAGCTGTTTTCGATTTTTCTCCAGGCCCAAAACGCCTGACATAGCACTGAAATGCGTTCCTATGGAATAGATTCCCAGTGGCGAGGGGATTTATCCCCGATCAGCTACGAAGCAATCACAAAGCTAATGCAGGCGGTATTTCAGTTAAAACCGCAATGAATGGTTTTGGGGCGGCTTCGCCACCCAACGGGGATAAATCCCCTCGCCACCAAAGCCCATGCCACAGGTTTGCAAACCATTAAGTCCGAACCCAAGGAAACCGTATGAGCCTGTCACTCCTGAGCCGCTACGCCTTCTTTGCCGTCTGCGTAATTTTCACCCTCGCCAGCCTGCCCTTCCTGGAGCACGACTGGCTCTGGCCAATCACTGTCGTCACCGGCATCCTCAGCCTGATCGGCATTTTCGACCTACTGCAAAGCCCCCACGCGGTGCGCCGCAATTACCCGATCCTGGGCAACATCCGTTACCTGGTCGAAGCGATTCGCCCGGAAATCCGACAATACCTGCTCGAATCCGACAGCGACGCCCTGCCCTTTTCCCGCGCCCAGCGCTCGCTGGTCTATTCCCGGGCCAAGAATGAGAGCGCCGACAAACCGTTCGGTACATTGATCGACGTGTACCAGTCCGGCTTTGAATTCATCGGCCACTCGATGCGTCCCGCCCCCTTGAGCGACCCCAGCGGTTTCCGCGTCACCGTCGGCGGCCCGCAGTGCACCCAGCCGTATTCGGCGTCGGTGTTCAACATCTCGGCCATGAGCTTCGGCTCGCTCAGCGCCAACGCCATTCGCGCGCTGAACCAGGGCGCCAAGCTCGGCAACTTCGCCCATGACACCGGCGAAGGCAGCATCAGCCCCTATCACCGCGAACACGGCGGCGATCTGACGTGGGAGCTGGGCAGCGGATATTTCGGTTGCCGCACCGCCGACGGGCGCTTCGACCCGGAACGCTTCGCCGCTCAAGCACGAACACCTCAAGTGCGGATGATCGAAATCAAGATGAGCCAAGGCGCCAAGCCGGGCCATGGCGGGATCCTGCCCAAGCACAAGGTCACCCGGGAGATCGCCGACACCCGCGGCATTCTGATGGGCGAAGACTGCATCTCGCCGTCGCGCCACAGCGCGTTTTCCACGCCGATAGAGCTGATGCATTTCATCCAGCAATTGCGCGAGTTGTCCGGCGGTAAACCGGTGGGCTTCAAATTTTGCCTGGGGCATCCGTGGGAGTTCATGGGCATCGCCAAGGCCATGCTCGAGACCGGCATTCTTCCGGACTTCATCGTCGTCGACGGCAAGGAAGGTGGCACCGGAGCCGCGCCCGTGGAATTCACCGACCACATCGGCGTGCCGATGCGCGAAGGTTTGTTGTTCGTGCACAACACCTTGGTGGGCTTGAACCTGCGGGACAAAATCAAGCTCGGCGCCAGCGGCAAGATCGTCAGCGCGTTCGATATCGCCAGCGTGCTGGCCATCGGCGCCGACTGGGCCAACTCGGCGCGCGGGTTCATGTTCGCCATCGGCTGCATCCAGTCGCAAAGCTGCCACACCAACAAATGCCCGACCGGCGTCGCCACCCAGGATACGTTGCGCCAGCGCGCGCTGGTGGTGCCGGACAAAGCCCAACGTGTCTACAACTTCCATCGCAACACCCTCAAGGGCCTGGCTGAGATGCTTGCCGCCGCGGGCCTTGAACACCCATCGCAGCTGTCAGCCAAGCACTTGGTACGGCGCATGTCGGCAACCGAGATCAAGTTGTTTTCACAGCTGCACGTGTTCCTTAAACCAGGAGAGTTGCTGACCGGTGAAATCAATGGCGAGTTCTACTCGCGGATGTGGCAGATGGCACGGGCGGACAGTTTCGAGCCCAATGAGGTGGCGGCGGCCTGACCTTCTCGGCCTCGACATTGCGCGTCACCAACGCAGCGATTTGATCGGGGCCGGCTCCTTCATGACGATGAAGCCGTAATCGCCAATCAGGTAAATCCGGTAGAACTGGCTTTCCACCACGGGTGTGTAGTCTAGATAACCCACCCGTGTCGCGTTGCGTCGCTCCTTCTCCGCGACCACGTTGGTGATGCCCACTTTCGGCAGGTTTTCAGCCAGCATGTAGAAGTCGACGTTCAGCAGATAATGCAGCACCGGCAGTTGCTTGAACGAACCCGCGGCTCCCAGCAGCCAGTGATCGGAATAGGTCACCGACATGTAGATGCGCTTGGCGTCACGCAAGGGTTGATGGCTGGCGATGTCGCGTTCAAGGCTGTTCAGCGCACTGCTGGCGAAGGCCTTTTGCACCGTCAGGACCCGGCCATAGGCAAACGACAACGACAGCATGGCCAGCAGCGGCACCAGCAACAACAGAGGCAGGCGTTCATGAAGCATTGCCAGCGCCAGATGACTCAAATAGAACAGCAGCACCAGCAACACCGCAAACCCCATCAAGGTCCTCGCGCCTTCGTTGAAGTCGCGAAAGAACAGCGCGACACCGGACACCAGCAACACCACGACCGGTACGGTCAGCAGACACAGCAGGCCGATCAGGAGCTTCTTCGATCCGCTGTCCTTGCGCCTCATAATCTCCAATGCCAGGCAAACAGCACCGGCAACGGCGCACAGCAACAATCCGGCAGACACCCAGGCAAATCCGCCATGGAACAGCAGCACGACTTTCTCCAGCACTCGCGCGATGTTCATGTGGATTTGCAGCAAAGGCTGCGCTGCCCCGTTGAGCAACAACGTGCGGCCCTGTCCCATGAAGGGAAATGCACTGACGCCGTAAATCAGCCAGCCGAGAAGCAGTTGGGCAATCCTCCAGCCGATCAAGCCGCCCCACCGCTCCCAGCCCACTTGGTCGTTGACCGCCCTGAGTACTTCCAGACAGCACAGGCCAAGAAACACATTGATGCTGACTTGATACAGGCCCAGCGCCAGTGCGATCAGGAAGGAAGGCACCAGCCATTGCAAAATGCGTGAAGGGTGATGAAACGTGATGGCGTAGATCACCGCCACCACGCTCAAGGTCATGATCGGACCGTCGTATTGATAGGTCAGGTTTTGCAGGAAGAACGGATTATAAAAAAGCGGTAACAACACCAGGCAGCAACTGATGGTTGGCTGGCGGAAGTGATGAAAGGTCAGGCTGGTCAGTGCCCAGGACATGGCCAGGGTGGCGATCAACAGCGGCAGGGGAAAGATGTTCGGCGCGCCGTTGCTGAAGGTCAGCGCTTTGTAGAACAACTCGGCGAACAATCGCCCTTCCTTTGCCCAGGCCATACCGGCCGAGAGCGAACGCCAGTTGTCATCAATGTAGGGAAAATCCGCGAGGATCAGCGGCAGGACATACACGAAGGTCGCGAACAGAAAAAACAGCCAGGCCTGGCGTCGAGTGAGTTCCTTGATGAAGAAATCGCTGAACCTGCCCATTTAGGGTTTGCGCCTGTCTTTGCCGCCGACGATGTCCTTCACCACATAACGCGGCCGGTGCTTGGCCTCTATGTAGATCCGGCCAACGTATTCGCCGAGGATGCCGATGCCGATCAGTTGCACACCGCCGAGAAACAGGATGGCAGTCATCAACGAGGGGTAACCGGGCACGCTGTTCCCAAAGAAAATCTTGTCCAGCACCATGTACACCGCGTAAAGCACCGCAAAAATCGAAATCCCGCCGCCGACGTAAGTCCACAGGCGCAGCGGCACAGTGCTGAACGACGTCACACCCTCCAGTGCCAGGTTCCACAATTTCCAGACGTTGAACTTGCTGCTGCCTGCCACGCGCTCGGCCCGCTCGTATTCCACCACCACCGTGTTGAACCCGGCCCAGGACAGGACGCCTTTCATGAACAATTGATGCTCGGGCAAGGTGCGGATCACGTCCACCACCTTGCGGTCCATGAGCCGGAAGTCACCGACGTTCTCTTCGATCCGGGTGTAGGAAATTCGATTCAACAGGTGATAGAACAGCGCCGCGCTGTGGCGCTTCAAGTAACTGTCGGAGGTGCGGTCGCGGCGCTTGGCCAGAACCACGTCCGCGCCTTGTTGCCATTGCTCGATCAACAGCGGGATGACGCTGATAGGGTCCTGCAGATCGACGTCCATCGGGATGACCGCATCGCCGCTGGCATATTCCAGCCCGGCAAACAGCGCCGGCTCTTTACCGAAATTGCGCGAGAAATTGATCAGCATCACCTGTTCGTCCCTCTGCGCCAGGGCCGCGGCCTGTGCGGCAGTGCCATCGGTGCTGCCGTCATTGATAAACACGATCTCGACCTCGGCACCGTCGAGTTTCAATTCGCGTCGTACCGCCTCGTAAAACAGATTGATTGCCTGTTCTTCGTTGAACACCGGGACGATAAGCGAAACCTTCATGAATCACGCTCACGAAACACCACGTATTTGGAAAACAGGAAACCCAGCACCAGGCTCAGGCCGGAAAACAACGCCACGGTCAGCAGGCCATGCAAGCGCCAGACATCGCCGGCATGACCGACGCCGAAGCTGAGTGCCCCCATCGCCAGCATGAACGACAGGTAGCCGCCAACCGACGCCTTGGCGTCAAAGGTATAGAGCGCGTTCATATAAAAGGAAAACGAGGCCGCCACGCAAAAGGCTGCCAGGTTACTGGCCGCTTGCGTGAAGCCGGCAGCCACGCTCAAGAGAAAAAAGATCTGCCAGTGAATCAGCGTATTCGCAACGCCAATCACCGTATAGCTGGACAAGCCTTTGCATGAAAGCCTCATGTAACGCTCCTGCGACAGAACGCTGAACACACAGGTATTTGAGCTTGTCTACTGTCAGAAATCGCAGGTCGACCAACCTTTCAGACCAGCGGTCGGGACTAGCAACCAGGGCAGGAGACATTCCGAAATACCCCGCCTTTGCAATTGCCGGCGAATCAGTCCACCCTGCGCGCCGCCAATATGCGGCGCGCAACTTTTTTGCGCCTTCGGCTAATCCTTTGTTCAATACCTGTCTACGAGCCTGACGTCATGACGCTAGCGCGCGATCATCGGATCGATTTTTTTCGCGGCCTGGCACTGATCTTCATTTTCTGGGATCACGTGCCCCACAACCCATTGGGTCAAATCACGCTGCGCAACTTCGGCTTCAGCGATGCCGCCGAAGTCTTCGTGTTCCTCGCCGGTTACGCGGCCGTACTGGCCTACGGCAAAGTCCTGGCGCGCGAGGGCTTTTTGATCGCTTGTGTGAAAATCCTGCGCCGCGCCTGGGTGCTCTATGTGGTGCACATCTTCCTGCTGGCGATGCTGATGGGCATTGTGTTCTTCGCCAACAGCCACGTGGAAACCCGCGACCTTGTGGAAGAAATGGGCATGCATCATTTCATCAGCGACCCTCAGCAGGCCCTGATCGATGAATTGTTGCTGCGTTTCAAGCCGAACCTGATGGACCCGCTGCCGCTGTATATCGTGCTGCTGGCGGGCTTGCCGCTGGTGCTGCCGATATTGGTACGCAAGGTCTGGCCGGTGGTGGCGGTGTCCTTTGCGCTGTACATGACTGTGCCGTTGTTCGGCTGGAACCTGGCGGCGATCAAGGATGGCGTCTGGTACTTCAACCCCGTGGCCTGGCAACTGCTGTTTGTCCTAGGCGGTGCGGCAGCGATGCATGCTCAACGCCCTCGCGTGCCCGACATCCGGCCGCTGGTGCGCCAGCCGTTGTTCATGATGGCGGCGGTGTATTGCGTAATCGCCGCGGTGCTGACCATCGCCTGGCGCTGGCCGCAGATCCACGACGCCCTGATGCCCGCCAGCCTGGGCAATCTGCTGTATCCGATCAGCAAGACCAACCTGTCGCCGGTGCGTCTGCTGCACTTCCTGGCGCTGGCCTACGTCACCGCGAAGCTGTTGCCCAACACCGGCTGGACGCAAAACTGGCTGGCGCAGCAGAGCTGTCGCATGGGGCGTTTTTCATTGGAGATTTTCTGCCTGGGCGTGTTGCTGGCGCCTCTGGCGGACATGCTCAACGCGCTGACCGACGATGCCTTCGCCATGCAAATCTTCACCGCGTTGGTAGGGGCCGGGTTGATGGCGTTGCTGGGGGCGTGGCTTGAGTTCAACAAGCGCTTGAATCGACCGGCTTCAGCGGTCGCCGCCTAGTAGGAGCTGGCTTGCCAGAGAAGGCACCCGAAAGTGCGGCGCAATGCCCAAGGACGCCTTCGCCGGCAAGCCGGCTCCTACAGGATAAAAAAAGCCCCGATCATTCGATCGGGGCTTTTGCATTTCAGGCGTTACGATTTACGAAACCGGACGCACCGCACCCTGCGCGATATTGGTCGGTTGCAGCTTGAACATGTAGAACAACACTGTCAGCAGCACCAGGAACGCAGGCCCCACATACAGCGCCACGCGCGTGTCCGGGAAATACGCCATCAGGCCGACCACCAGCACCAGGAACGCCAGCGCCAGGTACGAGCTGATCGGGAACAACCACATGCGGTATTTGAGGCCGGCACGCTCGCTGGCGCTCAGGCCTTTGCGGAACTTGAGCTGGGCCAGCAGGATCATCACCCAGGTCCAGATTGCGCCGAAGGTGGCAATCGCCGTCACCCAGACAAACACCTTCTCAGGCACCAGGTAGTTGAGCAACACGCCCAGCAGCAGGGCGCCAATCGACAGCAGCAAGGCCCGACGCGGCACGCCATTGCTGGAAGTCTTGGCAAAGCCGGCCGGGGCCTGGCCATTCTGCGCCAGGCTGTAGAGCATGCGCCCGGTGCTGAAGATACCGCCGTTGCAGGACGACAGCGCGGCAGTGATCACCACGAAGTTGATGATGCCCGCGGCAGTCTTGATGCCCAGACGCTCGAAAGTCATCACGAACGGGCTGCCCTGGGTGCCGATTTCGTTCCACGGGTAGATCGACAGGATGACGAACAGCGCGCCGACGTAGAACAGCAGGATCCGCCAGAACACCGAGCCGATGGCGCTGGGGATGGTCTTCTGCGGATTCTTCGCTTCACCGGCGGTCAGGCCGATCATTTCCACGCCGAGGTAGGCGAACATGACCATTTGCAGGGACATCAATACGCCCTGCACACCGTTTGGCATGAAGCCGCCGTGGGTCCAGAGATTGGAAATCCCCAGGGCCACACCCTCGTTGCCGAAACCGAATGCGATGATGCCGATACCACCGAACACCATCGCAATGATGGTGACGATCTTGATCAGGGCGAACCAGAACTCGAATTCACCGAAGGCTTTCACCGCGATCAGGTTGATCGAACCCATGCTGACCAATGCCGCCAGCGCCCATATCCAGCGCGGCACATCAGGGAACCAGACGCCCATGTACACCGCCACGGCAGTGATTTCCGCGACACAGGTCACCAGCCACAGGAACCAGTAGTTCCAACCGGTCAGGAAGCCCGCCAATGGGCCGAGGTAGTCTTGGGCGTAACGGCTGAACGAGCCGGCGACCGGGTTGTGCACGGCCATCTCGCCGAGCGCACGCATGATCACCAGGATGGCCAGGCCGCCGATGATGTAGGACAGCATGATGGCCGGGCCAGCCATTTCAATGGCCTTGGCCGAACCCAGAAACAGACCGACGCCGATACAGGCACCGAGTGCCATCAAGCGAATATGCCGTTCGCCGAGTTCACGTTTGAGCGGGCCGCCCTGAGCGGTCTCGCCGTGGGGCAGGTGATTGCCTACGGGCATGGGGTACAACCTCGTCTTGTTATTGGATATATCCACCGAGTGGCGAAGCGTTGACCGATAAGCCATCGCCTGCCTTGACCGACTCTGCTTCGTGGGCAGGGCCGTCTTGCAGGAAAACCTGCGAGATCAGCGGGGGCAGTAGTATAAAAAGCTGATGGTAGAGATTTTCACTCTATACACAACAAAAATCAGGAATAAATCTCGGCAAAACCCCCATTCACGGAGATGAATTATCTGATCCTTGTAGGATTTTTCGCTTTTGAAACGATGCCGAATATTGCGCGGTATTTGGCACAGCCGTGGCGAGGGGATTTATCCCCGCTGGGTCGCAAAGCGGCCCCTGCGCCCATTCAGATAGATTGAGTTGTCAGAATTTACGACTGCTGCGCAGCCGAGCGGGGTGGTGCGGCATTCCGATGAATCCCCTCGCCACAGGGGCAACCTCACCAATCCTTCATGACAATCAGAATATTCACTCGGAGCCAGTGAGCTCAATTGCCTGGGTTGTCATGCCCGATCACTTTCATTGGCTGATGCAGTTGCACGACGGCAATCTAGGGAGCGTTATCGGCGCCACCAAGGCCAGCAGCACCCAAGCCGTGAACAACATGACTGGTCGGTGTGGCCCACTCTGGCAAACCGGCTATCACGATCGGGCTATCCGCGATGGTGAAGATCTCTTGCCGTTCGCACGCTATATCGTTGCCAACCCATTGCGTGCAGGACTTGTAGAAAAATTCGGCGACTACCCGCTTTGGGATGCCAGTTGGCTGTGATGTATCACTTACGTGACAAACAAATTTTTTATGGTGGAGATGAAAGTGGATCCACGATGATTGGGGCTTCACTATTTTTTCACCAACGCCAACCACCGACTAAGCTTCAGACAAGTCCGATCAATCTGCGTGAATGGATCAATCGACTATGGGCGCTTTACAGCAAACCGATTCGAGTACAACCGTGGTCCAGACTGAACCCGTGGATGAAGCGCCATTACCTGAAAAACCCCCTCGCAGCCGCGTCAAGCACGGCTGGAAAGCGTTTTGGCTTTTGTTGGTCATCATTGCGATTGTCGTGGGTCTGGCAGCGTCCAAGGAGATGCGCACCTCGAGGTTTCAAGCCAGGGAAGTCAGCAAGTTTGCCAAAACCCTGAGCTATGAACTCAAACCCGGCCCCAGCGACGCCATTCACTACCCTGGCGCGGGTCCATTCGACGTGCGCCTGGGTTATAGCTCGCTGGACGAATTTCTCCCGCGGCTGCTCAAGCGTGACTACGTCATTTCTGCCCAGACCCGGTTTTCCAAGGCTTTGATGGACTACACGGACAAGGGCCTGTTCGTGCCCTATGCGGAGAAAATCCAGGCAGGGCTGTCAATCACCGATTGCCGCGCCAACCCCTTGTACCAATACAAGTATCCGCAACAGCTCTATTCCAGCTTCGAGGCGATCCCGCCGGTGGTGGTCAACAGCCTGCTGTTCATCGAAAACCGGTTTTTGCTCGACCCTCGCCAGCCTCTTGCCAACCCGGCCGTGGACTGGCCGCGGTTCGGCATGGCGGCCTATACCCAGGTCGCCAAGATGCTGCACCTGCCCGGTCAATCGGCAGGTGGCAGCACCCTGGCCACGCAACTGGAAAAGTATCGGCATTCACCCGATGGGTTGACCGTCTCGGGTGGGGAAAAAATTCGCCAGATGATTTCCGCCACCGTGCGCGCCTATCAAGATGGTCCGCAAACGCTCAAGGCCCGGCAGAACATAGTGCGCGACTACCTCAATAGTGTGCCGCTGTCGGCGGTACCGGGCCACGGTGAAGTCCATGGCATGGCCGAGGGTTTGCGCGTGTGGTATGGCGCCGATTTCAACAAGGCCAACGAAACCCTGGCGAGCGACGCCACGGATCCGAAAAGCCTGGCGGAAAAAGGCCTGGCCCTGCGCGAGATGCTGTCGTTGATGATTGCCCAGCGCCGCCCGTCCCATTACTTGACCAAAGGCCACGATGAACTGGCCGAGCTCACCGACAGCCACATTCGCCTGCTGGCACAAAACGGCGTGATCGATGCGCCCTTTGCCGCCGCGGCCCTGGCCAGCAAAGTCACGTATCGCGACTGGGCGACCCAACCGACCATTCAACCGATCGAAACCAACAAAGGCATCAGCGTGGCCCGCAGCCGCCTGGCCGGGTTGCTCAATCGTCCGTTGTACGATCTCGATCGGCTCGACCTCTCTGCCACCAGCACCCTGCAAGGCGAGCTGCAAACCCAGGCCACCGCCTACCTCAAACGCCTGGCCGACCCGGCCTATGCCGCTGAAGTCGGCTTGATGGGCGAGCGCTTGCTGACCCCCACCAGCACCGCCCAGGTGCGCTACAGCTTCACGCTGTTCGAGCTGACACCGGATGGCTCACGGGTGCGAGTCCAAACCGACAGCACCGATCAACCGTTCGACATCAATGAAGGCAGCAAGCTGGAACTGGGCTCCACGGCGAAAATGCGCGTGCTGACCACTTACCTGCAGATCATTGCCGAGTTGCATGACAAATACGGCGAGATGTCCGTTCCGGACCTGAAGAAAGTCGAGATACCGGAACAGGATCGCCTGAGCCGCTGGGTGGTCGATTACTTGATCCAGAACAAAGACCACAGCCTGCAACCCATGCTCGGCGCCGCGCTGGATCGTAAGTATTCCGCCAGCCCCGGCGAAGCGTTTTTCACCGGTGGCGGCTTGCACACGTTCAATAACTTCCGCAAGGAAGACAATGGTCGCAACCCGACCCTGCGCGACGCCCTGCGCGAGTCGATCAACCTGCCGTTCATTCGGCTGATGCGCGACCTGGTGCGCTACACCACGTATTCCGGCCCCAACAACCGGGCCGAATTGCTCAAGGACGACCGCGACCCTCGGCGTCAGGAATACCTGGCCTCGTTTGCCGACCGCGAGGGCACGTCGTTCCTGCTCAAGTTCTGGAAGAAATACAAGAACAAGGACACCCAGGCGCGACTCGAGACCTTCCTCGACAGCATGCGCCCGACCCCGATCCGCCTGGCCGCCGTGCACCGCTACCTGCTGCCGCAGGCCAGCCAGCAGAGCTTCAACACCTTTGTGCGCTCGCACCTCACCGGCGAAAAATCCAGCATCGACAAGGAAAAACTCACCGACGAGCGCCTCGAACGCCTGTACCTGGCTTATGGACCCGGCACCTACGACTTGCCCGACCAGGGGTTCATTGCCAAGGTCCACCCGCTGGACCTGTGGCTGATGGGCTACCTGCTGACCCACCCGGACGCCACCTTCAAGGACATCGTCAAAGCCAGCCAGTTCGAGCGCCAGGAAGTCTACAGCTGGTTGTTCAAGAGCCGGCACAAGGGCGCACGCGACAACCGCATCCGCACCATCCTGGAGATCGAAGCCTTCCTCGACATCCACCAGCGCTGGCAGCAAGTCGGCTATCCATTCGATCACCTGGTGCCTTCGCTGGCCACCGCCATCGGCAGCTCCGGTGACCGACCGGCCGCACTGGCCGAGCTGATCGGCACCATCCTCAACGACGGGGTGCGCATGCCGACGTTGCGCATCGACAGCCTGCACTTCGCGGCGAACACGCCCTATGAGACCAAACTGATCAATGACCCGGACGTTGGCAAACGGGTAATGCCGTCCGAGGTTGCCAAGGCCATGCGCGAAGCCTTGTCCCAGGTGGTGGACGCTGGTACGGCCAAGCGCGTCGCCGGCAGTTTCATCACCCCCGATGGCAAGCCGTTGGCCATGGGCGGCAAGACCGGCACCGGCGACAACCGCATTGAAGCGATCGGCTCGGGCGGTCGGATCCTGAGTTCGAAGTCGATCAACCGTACGGCCACCTTTGTGTTCTACATCGGCGACACCCACTTCGGCACCTTGACCGCCTTCGTGCCGGGGCGCACGGCCGAGGCCTTCAAGTTCACCTCGGCGTTGCCAGTGCAAGTGCTCAAGGGCATGGCACCGATCCTGACGCCATACCTGCAACCGGGAAGTCACACCGAGTGCCTTCCTGTTGAAGTCGCCCGACGCTAATCCCGGGTGATAATTCATTGTTGTCGGCAGAACTCGCCCTGAAGGCTTTACGCCTTCAGGGCAGGCGTTTTTCCATCACACTTCGGAATCCCAAATCACGATGATGTTGCCACTGTATTGTTTGGAGGGTTCGCCGGGCTTGATCATGTAGTCCACGTAGTAAGGTGAAATTTCGAAGTGCAGGGTGCCGGGTGCGCGATCCACATAAAAACCGGGGTTGAATGTCTGGGCATTCGCCTGCCCGACATGCAATGGACGCCGCGTGACCGGTTGCCCGAAGGTATCCGTCAAACCGTTGGGCAAGGTGACGCTCAGTTTCACCACGGCAGCTCGCTGTGAAACGGGGTCGCGAATCATGCAATCGGTTAATCCGGTGATTTGACACTGAAGCTGCATCTTGAAACGGCTGGACGAAGAAATGTTGAAGGTTTGATCACGAAACAACCGGGTCGGTTTTCGCCCCTGGGTCAGCCAGGCCTGCCATCCCCCTGGCGGAACAAGCTCCACTTTGTCGCCGCCTGGGGGAATATCCACCTTCAAGGTGTGCTCGACATCCAACGTGAAGTTGAGGGTGATCAGATCGTCGTCAGGCAACATGACATCGCCCATGTCGAAATCCTGATGTGGCCCGACGGTGTAATTCAGTACGCCACGATAGGTGCCTGCCGACATCTTGAGCGGGTTGGGCGTGGCCAGCTCGTAGCTGAACCCGGTGTTTTCATAAGCGAACTGGTAGTCCTGGGTGATGTCTTTTTGTGCCTGCTTGGCGCACACCCCCGCATTGGCCGGCACTCGCCAGAAGAACGCATAGTACAAGGCAGTGCCATACCCCACCCCGCCATATCCACAGGGGGGCGGCGCATTGACCCAGGTACTTTGCCAGATCCCCGTGGGCAGAGGCTTCTTGATCGTGTACGCGGCCCCGATCCCGTTCACGCGTATCCTGAGCGTCTCGGACTCTCCGGTCACGTCGTGCACCACCGTGACGTCTCGCCAGGATGAAGGAACCCGGAACATCGGGCCCCGACGCTGCTCATGCATCGCCGGTATGTCTGCCGCCACCCGGAAGCGAACGGGCAACAAAATGCTGAAAACGCCCGCCTCGCAGTACTCGGGGTGATCTCCGCAATACCCGCCCTGAGGGGTCGTATTGATAAAGGTGTTTTGCATCGGCTTCGCCGGATCGGGACGAAATACCGCGGTCATTTCAACGGTGCTGGCGAGCGCGCTCTGCATGAGCGCACCCGCCAGACCCACCCCGGTCAGCTGGATGATTTTCCTGAGTATTTCCATGATTGCTGCACTCCTTTTCACTGCATTGGCGCAAGACACTAAACTTCTGAATCCCATATAACCGTCACGCGTCCCGAATACCGTCGTTGTTGTCCGGGGCTAATCATTTCTGCCACTTCACTGGCGGGTATTTCGAAATGCATCGTTCCCGGTTTGCGATCCACATAAATCCCTGGCATGAACAACTGCGTGCCACTGCCGTCCAGGCGCAATGGCCGACGATTGACAGGTTGGCCGCCCGCGTCCGTCAAGCCATGGGGCAGACTGACGCCAACGTTCAATGGCACAAAGTCGCCGGACAACGGTTCATTTAGCGAGCAGGTATTGCCCAGGACGTACTGGCACTGCAACTGCATCTTGAAACGTGAACTGGCGGAAATATTGAAGGTCTGGTCGCGGAACAGGCGCGTCGGTTTGCGCCCTTGCGTCAACCAGGATTGCCAGCCACCCTGCGGGACCAGTTCAACACGGCTTCCACCAGGAGGCACCTCGACCTTGAGGGTGTGCTGTACGTCCAGGGCGAAGTTCAACGTCAATGAAGGACTGCTGGGCAGCATGATGTCGCCCAAGTCGAAATCGCCGTGGGGGCCGATCGTGTAGGTCAAGTTACCTAGATATTTTCCCGAGGACATGCCCAAAGGGTTAGGGGTCACCAATTCATACGCAAAATCGACATATTCGTAACGCATCCACGGCACGTCGAATTTCGCCTGTTTCTGGCATGAAACTTCAGAAGGTGTTTTCCAGAAAAAACGATACCTTTGTGGCGCAAAAAAACCCACGCCACTGTATAGGCAGGGTGATGGCGCATTCACCCAACTGCTGCCCCACAATTTATTATGGGCCTCTCGATAATCGTTACCTGCGCCCACCAGCTGAATCACATCGTCAGTGACATAAGCAGAGCCGAACCCGGCGATTCGAACCTTCACTGTTTCCGGTTCGCCAGTCGTTTCATGAATGACCGTCAGCTCTCGCCATTGTGCCGGGACCTTGATCATCGCGCCTTGCCGGGCATCACCATGATTGGCCACGATTGGCCCACTGGAGTCGAACTCGATGGGCACCCGCAGGCTGAACATCCCGTTGTCCCGGCATTCGCTGGGATAGCTGGCGCAGTAACCACTGGGAGGGGTGTCATTCTGGAATTGGTTACGCTGCGGATTCGCCGAGTCCGGCTTGAACGAGGCTTGAATTTGTACCTCTTGCGCCCATACCGATGACAGCGATCCCAGGAGCACGGCCATTGCGCCCGCCCATGGTTGTAACGCTTGAAAACGAATCATCCCTTGCGCCCCACACAATCGGTATCAGGCATCCGGCATCACCGCGTTGAAGATCATGTTGACGCTGCCAAAGTAATTGCCGGGCTTGTAAACCCCATCGGCAGGTGGCGTCGGGAGGATTTCCAGCAACACGCGCTTGCCAGGCGCCGCCTCGGCCAGGGACACCACCTCGCTGCTCTCGAGCTCGTTCAACTGTTTGCCGTTGAACAGCACCCGCAAGGCAATGTCATGAGCGTCGGTGCCGTTGGACAGATACGGTCGTCCTTCCAGCCGCGCCTCGATCGAGCCCGCTTCGTTCTTCACATCGAAGTACTTGCGCAAGCCACCCAGTGTCGACGACGACAAGTTCCAAGGCAGTTGCTGTTCGCGATGGATCCAGCCCGGGTCCGATGGAATGACATAAAACGCCTGGGTCGGAATCGTCACGAACACCTCGAAGGTGTGCTCTTCCCGGGCGGCGAAGAGATTGGCGCTCGTGCACATGGCAACAACCGACAACAAGACCTGGGTCAGCTTTGTGCTCATGGGTTATCCCTTCACGTCCAGTTTTTTACTGCGCTCACCTTCCACCAGGGTGAATTGATACTCACGACCGGCCTGTTTTTCGAACTCAAAGGTACGGCCCGCGAGGATGTGATGCTTGGTCGTGGGCTGGCAGTCCTGTTCGTTTTTAACCGAACAATCCTTGAACTCATCGACCACCACCACGCTGTTGCCGTTGTTGCGGATCCGATAGGTGCCTGCGTTGTTTTCAATCGCACTGTCGAAGCGTGTTTCCTTTGGCCGTACGAAAAACACCGCGCCGTAACCTGCCAGTACGGTGACCCCGGCCGACAGGGACTTTTTGTAGTCTTCCCGTTCTTCGCTGGACACCGCGAACTCATCCTCCTTCTCCGGCACCACGGGTACGAATCGCACCCGGAAATAACGCTCCCTGTCCCGTTCGCCCATGAACAGCAGACGGGTGCCCTGCATGCCATTGGCCGGCACGATCAGTCGCGCGGGGCTTGCCATCAAACCATCGCGACCGCTGCCATCGGCAGTGGTTTTAAGCGGCACTTCCTGTGACTTGCCATCGGCATCGTAGAGAATTTCGAGAATGTTGACCTTGACGAACGCCGTACTGTCGCCGCCATTGAATACTCGCTTCAGATAGGTGCTCTTATCACCGTCCAGATAATCGTAAACGGTGCCGATATTGATACTCGGTCCGGCATGAACCGTTTGGGTGAACAAACAAAAACCCATTAAGGCTAACAAACGCTTCATGTTTCAGTACCTCACTTAATAAAAATGAATATCGAAAACAATCAAACTTCCGAATCCCAGATAACCGTTACATTGCCGGAATAATATCGTGATCGGCCAGGGCGAATCATTTCAGCCACTTCGCTGGATGGGATTTCGAAGTGCAGAGTCCCCGGCCTGCGCTCCACATAAAAACCGGGTTGAAACAGCTTGGTACCGCTACCATTAAGAAGTAGTTGTCGGCGGGTCACGGGCTGCCCACTTGCATCGGTCAAGCCATGAGGAAGACTGACGCTGATATTCAATGGAACAACGTGGCCCGAAATCGGCTCTTGCAAAGAGCAGGTATTGCCATCCTGGGTGTACTGACACTCCAGCTCCATTTTGAAACGCGAACTGGCCGAGATATTGAACGTTTGGTCCTTGAATAAACGCGTCGGCTTTCGGCCTTGTTGCAGCCAGGATTGCCAGCCACCCTGCGGGACCAATTCCACACGATGACCACCGGGTGGAACTTCAACCTTGAGCATATGCTCAACGGTAAGTGTGAAGTTCAGCGTTAGGGAATCCTCACTGGGTAACATGACATCACCCATATCAAAATCCTTACCGGGGCCGACGGAGTACTGAATACTTCCGGTGTAAGTGCCCTGCGACAACTTCAAGGGCTCAGGGGTTTGAAGCTCGTAAGCAAAGTCAAAAGACTTATAATCAAACTCTGGAATAATGTAGTTAGGTGCTTTATGACAAGCGCTACCCGCCGGAGTAAGCCAGAACGTTTCATGCTCCCTCGTATTTGTACTAGCCTTTATCGCCCACTGACAGGGTGACGGAGGACTCAACCATAGCCCTCCTTGCCATAGAAGTCCGTGAGCGGCGTTAGAACCCAAATCTGGACGCCCAACCAAATCGCGTGCATCGTGGCTGAGGCGATAGTTAACCGCGAAACCAGGCATACGTACTTTCACTTCCGCCGTTTCAGTGCTTGCACCCCCCATTTTGGTAACTGTCAATGTTCGCCATTCCGCCGGGATGCTGAACATTGCGGCTTCACGGGGATTGGTCTCATGGACCCGGATGGGTCTGGTTGCAGTGAATGTAATGGGTGTCCTGAAACTGGACAGTCCTCGTCGCTCACACGCCGGTTCGTTACCCTGGCAGAACCCGGTGAACTTCGTTGTATTGATAAATTTATTGACCAGCGGGTTGGATGGATCCGGACTGAATTTCGCTTCTATCTCCATGACAGCCGCTTCGCTCACTGCCCCCAGCAATCCAGACAACATCAAAACGTTGGCCGTCTGTTTGAGTAGGCGTATCACGCTGATTTTATCCTCCACGCCCACTAACCCCGACCTTCAGATAGATAAGTCGCATCCGCCAACGTATCCGGCGTACAGCGCAAATCGCCGATCATCAGTACGTTGTTTTCGGTGTGCCCACTGTTCGTATCCAGGCGGAACTGGCACAGCAACTGGCTGCCGTGGCGCACTTCCAGGGTTGGCGAACCGGCGTTCATTTCCATGGAGAAGAAGCCGTCCACTTCACTCACCCCGCGACTGGCGTGGTTGATGATGTGGTGGCCCTTGAGCGGGTTGCCCTGGGGATCGATCAGGCGCCCGAGGACGGTCAGGGTTCTCATCACCTTGACCTGGCGATATTCCACGCCCCCCTTGTTCAGGTGATAGCTGGAACGAGCCGGCTGGATGGTGGCTGCGGGAACGTGGTTGCCCTCGAAATCGAAACTGACCGAGCTGCTTTTGTAGGCGGTGATCGGCACGAAATTGCGCCCGGGCTTGAGCACCGCGCTGCCGCCGCTCAAATCATCGGCGCGCAAGGCGATGTCCTCGATGTCCGACTCCACGTCGATGATCATCCCGGCACCGTTGCGGTGGTATTGGCTGGTCATGACCATCTTTTGCCCGCCGACGGCCACGGTGCTATCGAGGTTCAGGCCCCCGGTGAGGTCGTTGTTGAAGGATGAACGCTGGATGAAGCCGTCGCCGTTGACCAGGTCGGAGCCCATGGTCGCCATGGCATTCAAGCCGATGCCGTAGGTGTCGGTGATGGCCGTGGCGGAGACGCTTTGCAGCACATGGTCCTGCAGGGTTTTGCGATAGGTGATCGAGGCATTGTTGTCGCGCCCACCTTCCCTCGCCGTGCGGGTGCCAATGCTGCCGGAAAGCTGTTCACCCGGGCCGCCCAACGCGATATTCACACTCAAGTCGATGCCGCGATTGCGGTCGTCTCCCGAGCTCACGCTGCCCGGTCGATCGAACAGCGACAGGCGCCAATTGGCATCGCTGCCAAACAGTTGGGTACGCTGGGTCCAGCCCAGGTCCACGCCCGTGCCGTTGGTGTTGCCTTCGCTGTGGGACACCCGGGCATTGACCGAGCTCTTGCTGTTGAGTCGATGGTTTATCGACAGCGACGAGTTGCTGGTCTGGCCAACGAACACGTTGCGCTGACGCACCCGCGTGCCATCGGGCAAGGTGTCGTACAGCCGGGTGGTGTCCAGCCAGCTACGGTTATGGCTGGCGACGATGCTGCCGCTGCCATAGGAATACAGCCCTTGCACGTCGAGGCCGGTACCGTAATCCTCGGTCTTGTAGACGTTGGCATAAAGGCTGGCGTTGTTGACGATGGCCCAATCGACCGACGTCCCGTATTGCAGGGAGTCGCGCACCTGTCGAGCCGAAAGGCCCAGGATGACTCGCGGGTGCCACAGGAAGTTGAGCGCGGTCCCCGCCGTCATGTCGCCGTCGGCCTGCTCTTCCCAGTTGCTGAGCAGTTTCGATTCACGGCCGGCGAACAGGTTGTAGCGCCAGCGCTCGTCGTGGTTACGCCAGTTGTTGGGTTTGTAGACCAGCTCTTGAGTGCTGGAGGTGATCTGGCCGTCTTCGATCAGACGCACTTCCACTTCATAAATACCGCCGGGCAGCGGACGCGTATCGAGGGTCTGCAACCCGGCAGGCACTGCCTGGGTGTTGATCAGCAAACCATCGCGGTAGATCTCCACCGAGCCCTGTCGATTGGCGGTGACGTAGATCGGATAGACCGCCGGTTTCGGGTTGTTGATGGCCAGGCTGTCGGAGCTGCCGTACATGACCCCCAGCGCGGTGTCAGGGGTGGCGCCAAAAGCCCGTGGCTGGCGGGTCAGGCCTTCGGACGTCGGCGTGAAATAGCCCAGGCGCAGAAAGCTGCCCTGCAGCTCGCGCTGGGTAAAGAGTTCGTATACGGCGTGATAAAGCTTGTTATCCAGACCACCGAGTCGAGACAACTGCGTGTTGACCGTTTGGGTCCAGTTGCCCAGGCTGCTGCTGGCTTCCAGGCCGTAGCGTCCGCCCAGGTCCTGATTCTGCCCGCCGTTGAGGTTCAACTGGTTACGCACGATCAACCCGGTGCTGCCGCCTTCGGGCAAGTTGTAGTAATGCTGTACCTGATCGTCGCGCTCAGCGTTTTCAGTGAGGATCGACACCAGTGAGTTTTCAAGGCTGTAGTGCACGGCCAACAGCTGCTCGGGACATTTACCCTGGCAGCCGCCCAAGGCTACGCCTTGTTTCAGATAATTAGCCCAGATCTCGCGTTCACTGGGCTTGATCGTACTGTCGCTGACATCCGCGAAGTCAATCAGGGTGATTCGATCATCGCGAGACAACACGACCATCGCCTCACCAAGATACCGTTGATCAAGTTCCACGCGCACCGCCAGTGGCACATCAAAGAAATGTTCTTCGAACTCGCTCGGCAAGCCTTTGGCCTGCGCCAGCAAACTTCGAGGTGTGTGGCTGTTATCCATGGGCGCGGCCACGGCAGTTGCGCAAAAACACAGGACAAGCGCCGTCGCGATGGGAGTCATCGGGAACATGAACGAAATACTCTGAGAATAAGTGCGTTAAAACCCGATCGACAGGCAGTCATTGCCCATCGACCGGTAAGTGTTAACGAATAAGGTCGAGCCTTAAGTCAGCGCTTGTCTCAAATGCGCGGGATAGCATCGAAGATCACGACTGGAGTGGCCGTGAACACGCCAGTTTGTGTAGCGGTGGGTTTGGCCGCAGCAATCACCAGATCTGCCCGCATGCCGCCGTTGGATTCGGTATCGCCAACCACTTCCTGAGAAACACCGGTCAAGGTGACACCATTGAAGCTATAGGTCAGAGCGATGTCGCTGCTGCCGTTGAAAAGGGGTTGCGGCCCGCCTTCCACATAAGCACCGACCGAACCGTTGGTGTGTCGAATATCGTAAGTCGCTCGCAGTGGTTCCAAGGTGCCATCTGCCAGGCGGTAGGCCATTTTTTCATCTTTACCGAAGTCAGGATTCACCGGTTGGGCATGAAAAACCTGGGTAGGAACGGTAGCGCTGATGTTGATGGAGGTGCGCGCTTCTTCCGCCGCGAACGCCATCGAAGAGCTGAGGGCCAGGAGGGTCATCGGGACGGCGATTGCAAACTTCTTGAACATTGTTGAGTACCTGTTTTTTTCAAAGGATTGGTCTGTGGAAAGTTTTAGTGATCCGTGCCAGCCACCAAAGTGATGGCGTTTCGGTTCAACTTTCGACACCAACAATGATCGACCAAATTCCTAGGAAAGTAAGTACGAAAACGCCATGAAACATGTAGTTAAAGTGCCCCACGCACCTGTAGAAAAATCAGCGAAAACAACAAAGTAAGATATTTAACTATCAGCCATATCCTACACACAGTTTTAGTTAAAAAAGCACACAGACAAGAACTAAAACAACTTCTGTAAGACCTGTACTACTTATTCATCAACTCACTACCAACAACAGCGGGAGAATGATGATTAGTTTAATTACTCTAAAATTACCAGCACTCCCTTCTCCCGCCAGACCAGCGGGGGGGTTCTGGCTTACCGACCGTCGGTCAGTAATGCTTGCGCACCTCATAAGATATATCTTACGTTGTATCTAGAAATCACAGGAGAAGGAAAAATGAGAGACCCTCATTCCCCGCACCGCGAACACGGCGACGGCCGTGACGGCTTCGAAAAACGTCCCGGGCGCGAACGGGGCGGCCGCGGCCCTCGGGTGTTCGCCCCCGGCGACCTGAAATTGCTGCTGCTGGCGCTGATTGCCGAGCAGCCTTGCCACGGCTATGACTTGATCCGCCAGATCGAAGGCATGTTCGACGGCGCCTATAGCCCCAGCCCAGGGGTGATCTACCCGACCCTGACCTTTCTGGAAGAGAGCGAAATGATTCAGGGCGATGCCGAGGGCGGGAAAAAACGCTACAGCGTGACCGACGCCGGACGCCTGTCTTTAACCGAACAAGCGATTGCCCTGGACGGCGTGCGCACACGCATCGATGTGAGCAAGCGCTCGTTGCGCGGCCACGATCGCCCGCCGCAGATCCACGAGGCGGTGCATAACCTGCGTCATGCCTTGCAACTGCACCATGGACGCTGGAGTGCCGAAGAGATCCAGCGTGTCGCCAACCTGCTCAACAACACCGCCAAAGCCATTGTCGACGGCCCCGCCGTTCAATTTGCCCAGGAGCCAGCCGAATGACCGACGTTATCGTGCCTTCCCAAACCATTCACCGCGTCATGCATGAAATAAAACGGCGGCGCCTGGAGGTGCTGCGGGTGGTCGACCTGACGCCTCGCATGCGTCGCATTACCCTGGGCGGGCCTGAGCTGGCCGGCTTCGTAAGCCTCGGCACCGACGACCACGTCAAGCTGCTGTTCCCGCAGAACGCGGAGCAACAGGCGGCGTTGGAAACCCTGGTGCTCGGCGCTGGCAAGGACAACGGCCCGATGCCTGCCATGCGCGACTACACCCCGCGGCGCTACGACCTGGACACTCTGGAGCTGGATATCGATTTCGTGCTGCACGGCGACGGCCCTGCCTCGACCTGGGCCGAACAGGCCCAACCCGGGCAGTTCCTGCACATCGGCGGGCCCCGGGGCTCGATGATCGTGCCGGATATCTTCGACAGCTACCTGCTGATCGGCGACGAAACCGCCCTGCCCGCCATCGCCCGACGCCTTGAAGGCCTGGCGGCCAATCGCAAGGCGCTGGTGGTCATCGAAGTGGAAAATGGCAAGGAACAGCAAGTGCTGCAGAGCGCTGCCGAGGTCAATGTGATCTGGGTGCTGCGCGAAGGGGGCAAAGACCATTTGTTGAGCACCGTGCGCCAGATCCAGGTGCCAGCCGGCAGCCTGTACGCGTGGGTGGCAACCGAGAGCAAGGTGTCGCGGCAGATACGTCGGGTGTTGCTCGACGAGCACGGTTTGAACGAACAGTTCGTCAAGGCCGTCGGCTACTGGCGGCGGGACGACAGCGACGAGGAATAATGAGGCATGAACTGTAGGAGCGAGCATGCTCCGGGCGGCGTTCCGACGATGGTCGTCAACGATGACGCTGGGCACCAGACACCCCACGGTGCTCTTATCGCGAGCAAGCTCGCTCCCACAGTAGATCGGGTACGGTGGTCACCGCCACCGACGATCCAGCGCCATCAACAACAAAGCCATCACTACAAACCCCATCAGTAATCCGCCGGCATTCAAAAACACCTGTGGATAACCCAGCTTGTCCACATCTATGAACGGATAGGGATAAGCCGCCAACAGGTGCCCGCGAAGCAGTGTGTAAGCGAAGTACAGCAACGGGTAAATCAGCCACAGCGCAATGTGCCGCAGACGCAAGGTGCCTTTCGGCACACAGAACCACCAATACAGCAGAAACAGCAGCGGCATCACGTCGTGCAACAGCTCATCGGCCAGCCATTGCCAGCCTTGCGGATGCCACAAATGCCGCAACAGCAGGTTGTAGGCCAGGCTAACCACCGCGATGCTCACGGCAATGCCGCTACTGACCCCCGGCTGCAGGAACCAGCGACGCGCCGCCGACTCGCGGGACGTGGCCGCACAGGTCAGCACGGTCGCCACCAGGGTGTTGCTCAGCACAGTGAAAAAACTGAAAAAACTGATCAGCCCGCCCAGCAGACTGGCGCCGATACTCCAGCGCGCAAAAAAAATCAGGTACAGCTGAATACTCAGCCCGGCCCAGCCCAGCGCGGCCGCCAACGTCATCAAGCGTCGCTGCACGCCTTCCTTGGGTGGCATGTCAAACCGGGCGCTTGGTGCGCATCAGTTTCACGTACAAGCGCTCCACTTTCTCCCGTGCCCATGGGGTCTTGCGCAAGAACGTCAGGCTCGACTTGATGCTCGGATCGCTCTTGAAGCAACGGATATCGATGCGCTCGGCCAATCCCGACCATTCGTAATGGGTCACCAGCGCATTGAGGATCTGTTCCAGGGTGACGCCGTGCAGCGGATCGGGGGTGTGTTCGTTCATGCCAGGCCTTCGAGCAGGAGTGGGAATTGGAAGCCGCGCACCTTACGTTAAATGTAGGTGAAACGGAAAAGACTGTTACCGAATCCGAAAGGCTGCATGACAGGAAAAGACCTTTCTCTATTTGTAACAGAACATTATCCTTACACCTGCTTTAGCTGAAACGTTTCCTCCTCTGCATTGCGTCTGCCGTTTTACGTTCATTCCCCAGAAAAAAATCAAGAATTTCTTCCTTATGCCTGATTTACAACTCTCCAAAGACAGCGCTGTCTTCAAGACGACTGTTTGCCTGCTCACAAGCCTTGGCGCTTTGAGTCTCGCCACGTGCACCCAGGCGGCGCACGCCTTCGACAGCGACTCCCCGTGGATGCTCGGCGACTGGAACGGCACCCGCAGTGAACTGTCGGCGAAGGGCTACGACTTCAAGATCGACTACACCGGCGAAATGGGCAGCAACCTGCATGGCGGCTACGACCACGATCGCACCGCTCGCTACAGCGATCAGTTCGCGCTTGGCACGCACCTGGACCTGCAGAAAATCCTCGGCTGGGACGATGCCGAGTTCCAGCTGACCATCACCAAGCGCAGCGGCAACAACATCAGCAACGACCGGATCAATGACCCGCGCGTCGGTGGATTCACCTCGGCTCAGGAAGTCTGGGGTCGTGGCCAGACCACGCGCCTGACGCAGATGTGGTACCAGCAGAAGTTCCTCGACCAGACACTCGACATCAAGGTCGGCCGTTTCGGCGAAGGCGAAGATTTCAACAGCTTTCCCTGCGACTTCCAGAACCTGGCGTTCTGCGGCTCCCAGGTCGGCAACTGGGTGGGCGACATCTGGTACAACTGGCCGGTCAGCCAGTGGGCGATGCGGGTCAAGTATCACCTGACGCCCGAGCTGTACGCACAGGTTGGCGCCTATGAGCAAAACCCGTCGAACCTCGATCGCGACAACGGTTTCAAGCTCAGCGGCAGCGGCACCCAAGGGGCCATCCTGCCGGTGGAACTGGTGTGGACGCCCAAGCTCAACGGTCTGCCGGGTGAATACCGTGCCGGCTATTACTACAGCAACGCCGACGCCACCGATGTCTACAAAGACAGCCACGGCCAGCCCGCCGCCCTGAGTGGCGAGGCTTACCGCAGCGCATCGAGCAAGCACGGCGTGTGGCTCGGCCTCCAGCAGCAAGTCACCAGCATCGCCAGCGACCATTCCCGCGGCCTGAGCCTGTTCGCCAACGGCACGATGCACGACAAGAAGACCAACGCCATCGACAACTACGTACAGGCCGGCCTCGTCTACAAAGGCCTGTTCGATGCCCGCGCCAGGGATGACATCGGTTTCGCCATGGCCCGCGTTCACGTCAACCCGGCGTACCGCAAGAATGCCGAGGCGCGTAATCAGGCCAATGCTGTCTTTGACTACGACAACCCGGCCTACCTGCCGCCGCAGGACACCGAATACAGCGCCGAACTCTATTACGGCGTGCACGTCACGAACTGGCTGACAGTGCGCCCGAACCTGCAGTACATCCGCCACCCCGGTGGCGTGAACGAGGTCGATGACGCGCTGATTGGCGGGATCAAGATCCAGTCGTCCTTCTAACCAACACCCCCCACCTCTGTAGGAGCCGGCTTGCTGGCGATGGCGTCCGAGAGATCACTATCGCCAGCAAGCCGGCTCCTACAGGGGGGCTATCAACCAACCGGTTTTATATGAACAACGCCCCCGCGGGATCGTCATCTACAGTGAACCTGCGCGGGACCACTTGAAACGTCACGGAGAACCACACTATGAGCACTGAGGGTGCTTTGAGTCGAAGCCGTCTGTTGCCGACCCTGCTCGGCATACTGCTTCTGCTAATGGGCCTGGCCATGCTGGCCGGCGGGATCAAGCTGAGCATGCTCGGCGGCTCGCTCTACTACCTGCTGGCCGGTATCGGTCTTGCGCTGACCGGCATCCTGCTGATCGCCGCGCGCCGTGCCGCGCTGGGCCTGTACGCGCTGGTACTGTTCGCCAGCACCGTTTGGGCACTGTGGGAAGTCGGCCTCGACTGGTGGCAGCTGGTGCCGCGCCTGGCGATGCTGTTCGCGCTGGGCCTGGTCATGTTGCTGCCGTGGTTTCGCCGTCCGCTACTGCGTGATGGCGCCGCCCCCATGGGCACCGGCGCACTGAGCGTGGCTGTGGTGATCGCAGGCGCGACCGCCCTTGCCAGCCAGTTCACCAACCCGGGTGAAATCAAGGGCCAACTGGACCGCGACAGCGTGCCGGGCATGACCAACACCGCACCGGCCATGCCCGACGGTGACTGGAACTCCTACGGCCGCAGCGCCCATGGCGACCGTTACTCGCCGCTGGCGCAGATCACCCCGCAGAACGTCAACAAACTGGTACCGGCCTGGACCTATCGCACCGGTGACCTGCCAGGGCCGAACGACCCGGGCGAAACCACCGCCGAAAACACCCCGCTGAAAGTCAACGGCATGCTCTATGTGTGCACGCCGCACAGCCAGGTGATCGCCCTGGACCCGGACACCGGCAAGGAAATCTGGCGTTTCGATCCGAAGCTGTCGACGCAGAATGCGGCGAACTTCAAGGGTTGGGCGCACATGACCTGCCGTGGCGTGACCTATCACGATGACGCGGTGTATGCCTCCGAACAGAGCCCGACCGGTTCGGCCAGCCCGGCCCCGGCCAGCGCTTGCCCGCGCAAGATTTTCCTGCCGACCGCCGACACCCGCCTGATCGCGCTGAACGCCGACACCGGCAAAATGTGCGAAGACTTCGGCGACAAGGGCCAGGTCGACCTGCGCGCCAATATCGGCGGTTTCACGGCCGGTGGTTACTACTCCACCTCGCCACCCGCGGTCACCAAAGACCTGGTGGTGATTGGCGGCCACGTCACCGACAACGTCTCCACCGACGAGCCAAGCGGCGTGATCCGCGCGTTCGACGTGCACACCGGTAAACTGGTGTGGAACTGGGACAGCGGCAACCCGGACGACACGACGCCGATTGCCGAGGGCAAGACCTACACCCGCAACTCGCCAAACATGTGGTCCGTGTTCGCGGTCGATGAAAAACTCGGCATGCTGTACCTGCCGATGGGCAACCAGACCCCGGACCAGTTCGGCGGCGCGCGTACCCCTGAATCGGAACTGCACGCGGCCGGCCTGACCGCCCTGGACATCGCCACCGGCAAAGTGCGCTGGCACTTCCAGTTCACTCACCATGACCTGTGGGACATGGACGTCGGCGGCCAGCCGACCCTGATGGACCTGAAGACCGCCGACGGCGTGAAGCAGGCCGTCCTGGCGTCGACCAAGCAAGGCAGCATCTACGTGCTGGACCGCAGCACCGGCCAGGCCATCGTGCCGATCAACGAAGTGCCGGTACCGCAAGGCGCGGTGGAAGGCGACCACACCTCGCCGACGCAACCCAAATCCGACCTGAACCTGATGCCACCGCCGCTGCAAGAGCGCGACATGTGGGGCGTTACGCCGTTCGACCAACTGATCTGCCGTATCGACTTCAAGTCCTTGCGCTACGACGGCCCGTTCACCCCGCCATCGCTGCAGGGCTCGATCGTCTATCCGGGCAATTTCGGTGTGTTCGACTGGGGCGGCATCTCGGTTGACCCGGTGCGTCAGATCGCGTTCGTGAACCCGAGCTACATGGCGTTCAAGTCGAAAATGATCCCGGCCGCCGACATCGCCGCCCAAGGCCCGCGCAAAAGCGAAACCGAAGGCGTGCAACCCAACAAGGGCGCGCCGTACGGCGTGGTGCTCGAAGCCTTGCTGTCGCCAATGGGCCTGCCGTGCCAGGCGCCAGCGTGGGGCTACGTGGCCGCGATCGACCTGACCACCCATGAAAAAATCTGGATGCACAAGAACGGCACCGTGCGCGACAGCTCGCCGGTTCCGATCCCGCTGAGCATGGGCGTACCGAGCCTGGGCGGCACCTTCACCACCGCCGGTGGCGTCGGTTTCCTCAGCGGCACCCTGGACCAGTACCTGCGGGCCTACGATGTGAAAAACGGCAAGCAACTGTGGGAAGGTCGCCTGCCCGCAGGCGCGCAAACCACGCCGATGACCTACACCGGCAAGGACGGCAAGCAATACGTGCTGGTCGTGGCTGGCGGCCACGGTTCGCTGGGCACCAAACAGGGCGACTATGTGATTGCCTACAAGCTGTCGGAATAAGTAACAACCGTAGCTAGCGCCAAGGCGACTCCCGCAAGGGGGTCGCCTTTTTTGTGGGCGAGCTACCAGTCCAAAAGCAGCGCCCGGGGCCTTGCCTCAACGCCACAGCCGTCTAACATCAAACGAAAGGAAATTTTGTCCCAATCCCCTCAAGTTGAAGGACTCGACTACCGACACAGTACTGACCGGGCAATTGCCCCAGACAACAGCAAATCGGCCAAGCTGCTGGCATTATCCCGCAGGATGGATTGTCCCTTTGACTGCCATCACGGGATTGCCAATACTCATGGCAACTTGATGCTACCCGCACGGAACAAGGAATTACCCTTTGAAGCTGGAACTCAAGAACAGCTTGTCGGTGAAGTTGCTCCGGGTCGTGCTCCTGTCGGCATTGATCGTCGGCGTGGTCTTGAGCTGCGCGCAGATTGTTTTCGATGCCTATAAAACACGCCAGGCCGTTGCCAGCGATGCCGAACGCATTCTCGACATGTTCCGCGACCCCTCGACCCAGGCCGTCTACAGCCTGGACCGGGAAATGGGTATGCAGGTGATCGAAGGCCTGTTTCAGGATGACGCGGTGCGTCAGGCTTCCATAGGCCATCCCAACGAAGCCATGCTGGCGCAAAAATCCCGTGAGTTGCAGCAGTCCAGCAGTCGCTGGCTGACCGACCTGATCCTCGGCAAGGAACGCACCTTCACCACCCAATTGGTGGGGCGCGGCCCTTACAGCGAGTATTACGGCGACCTGAGCATTACCCTCGACACCGCCACCTACGGCAAGGGCTTCATTGTCAGTTCGGTGATCATCTTCATTTCCGGAGTATTGCGAGCCCTGGCGATGGGAATGGTGCTGTACCTGGTCTATCACTGGCTGTTGACCAAACCCCTGTCGCGGATCATCGAGCACCTGACCGAAATCAATCCCGACCGCCCCAGCGAGCACAAGATTCCATTGCTCAAGGGCCACGAGAAGAACGAACTGGGGCTGTGGATCAACACCGCCAACCAGTTGCTCGAATCCATCGAGCGCAACACGCACCTGCGCCACGAAGCGGAAAACAGCCTGTTGCGCATGGCCCAGTACGACTTCCTTACCGGCCTGCCGAACCGCCAGCAATTGCAAACGCAGCTGGACAAGATTCTCGTCGATGCCGGCAAGTTGCAGCGCCGGGTGGCGGTACTGTGCGTCGGGCTCGATGACTTCAAGGGCATCAACGAACAGTTCAGCTACCAGACCGGTGACCAACTGCTACTGGCCCTGGCCGATCGCCTGCGCGCGCACAGTGGACGCCTGGGCGCCCTCGCCCGCCTGGGTGGCGACCAGTTCGCCCTGGTGCAGGCCGATATCGAACAACCCTACGAAGCCGCCGAACTGGCCCAAAGCATCCTCGATGACCTGGAAGCGGCGTTTGCCCTCGATCATCAGCAGATCCGCCTGCGCGCCACCATTGGCATCACCCTGTTCCCCGAAGATGGCGACAGTACCGAGAAGCTGCTGCAAAAAGCCGAGCAGACCATGACCCTGGCCAAGACGCGCTCGCGCAACCGCTATCAGTTCTACATCGCCAGCGTCGACACCGAGATGCGCCGCCGTCGCGAGCTGGAAAAAGACCTGCGCGACGCACTGGTCCGCGACCAGTTCCACCTGGTCTACCAACCGCAGATCAGCTACCGCGACCACCGGGTCGTTGGCGTCGAAGCGTTGATTCGCTGGCAGCATCCCGAGCACGGGCTGGTACCACCGGACCTGTTCATTCCGCTGGCCGAGCAGAACGGCACCATCATCGCCATTGGTGAATGGGTGCTGGACCAGGCCTGCAAGCAATTGCGCGACTGGCACGACCAGGGCTTCAGCGACATGCGCATGGCCGTGAACCTTTCCACCGTGCAGTTGCATCACGCCGAGTTGCCTCGGGTGATCAACAACCTGATGCAGATGTATCGCCTGCCGCCACGCAGCCTGGAGCTGGAAGTTACCGAAACCGGCCTGATGGAAGACATCAGCACCGCCGCCCAGCATTTGCTCAGCCTGCGCCGCTCCGGTGCGCTGATCGCGATCGACGATTTCGGCACCGGTTATTCGTCACTGAGTTATCTGAAAAGCCTGCCGCTGGACAAGATCAAGATCGACAAGAGCTTCGTCCAGGACCTGCTCGATGACGATGACGACGCAACCATCGTTCGCGCCATCATTCAGTTGGGCAAGAGCCTGGGCATGCAGGTGATCGCCGAGGGCGTGGAAACCCTGGAGCAGGAGGCCTACATCATCTCCGAAGGCTGCCACGAGGGTCAGGGCTACTTCTACAGCAAGCCCCTGCCGGCCCGGGAGCTGGTGGCTTATCTGAAGCAGGCCCAGCGCAGTAACGCGGCTATCTTGTAAAAGATCAAAAGATCGCAGCCTGCGGCAGCTCCTACAGGAATCAATGCGTCCTTAGGAGCTGTGTAGGAGCTGTCGAGTGAAACGAGGCTGCGATCTTTCCCCCCCAGCCCCCGTTAATAAGAAATATTTCCAACCACAACCCTTTACACAGAATGCGAAAGATTTGCATTATGTGTCACTTTTGCGCGCCGGACGCGTTATTCCACCCCCTCTCGAAGCAGGATGTTCGCCATGATTCGTATGCCTCTGGCTACCGCCAGTCTGTTGGCCATCGCAATTTCCCTCGCCGGTTGCGGTGAAGGCAAAGACAAAGAAAAAGCGGCCGCTCCTGCGCCAGCGGCCAGCACTGCCGCCGCCCCAGTCGCACCCGCTGCTGCACCTGCCGCTGCCAGCAAAGTCGACGAAGCGGCTGCCAAAGCCGTTGTCGCGCACTATGCCGACATGGTTTTCGCCGTTTACAGCGATGCCGAATCTACTGCGAAAACCCTGCAAACCGCTGTCGACGCCTTCCTCGCGAAGCCGAACGCCGACACCTTGAAAGCCGCCAAGGCCGCCTGGATCGCTGCTCGCGTTCCTTACCTGCAGAGCGAAGTGTTCCGCTTTGGCAACACCATCATCGACGACTGGGAAGGCCAAGTGAACGCCTGGCCACTGGACGAAGGCCTGATCGACTACGTCGACAAATCCTACGAGCACGCACTGGGTAACCCTGGCGCCACGGCCAACATCATCGCCAATACGCAAATCCAGGTTGGCGAAGACAAGGTCGACGTGAAGGACATCACCCCGGAAAAACTCGCCAGCCTGAACGAGCTGGGCGGTTCCGAGGCCAACGTCGCCACCGGCTACCACGCCATCGAATTCCTGCTCTGGGGCCAGGACCTGAACGGTACCGGCCCTGGCGCCGGCAACCGTCCAGCTTCCGACTATCTGGAAGGCAAAGGCGCCACTGGCGGCCACAATGATCGACGCCGCGCCTACCTGAAATCCGTGACTCAATTGCTGGTCAGCGACCTGGAAGAAATGGTCGGTAACTGGAAGCCGAACGTGGCCGACAACTACCGCGCCACCCTGGAAGCGGAACCGGCTGAAAGTGGCCTGCGCAAAATGCTGTTCGGCATGGGCAGCCTGTCCCTGGGCGAACTGGCGGGCGAGCGCATGAAGGTTTCCCTGGAAGCCAACTCCCCGGAAGACGAACACGACTGTTTCAGCGACAACACCCACAACTCGCAGTTCTACGATGCCAAAGGCATTCGTAACGTGTACCTGGGCGAATACACCCGCGTCGACGGCAGCAAAATGACCGGCGCCAGCCTGTCGTCCCTGGTGGCCAAGGTCGATCCAGCGGCAGACACCGCATTGAAAGCCGACCTGGCTGCCACCGAAGCCAAGATGCAGGTCATCGTCGACCACGCCAACAAGGGTGAGCACTACGACCAGCTGATCGCTGCCGGCAACACCGCCGGCAACCAGATCGTCCGTGACGCCATCGCATCCCTGGTCAAGCAGACCGGTTCGATCGAAGCCGCCGCTGGCAAACTGGGCATCAGCGACCTGAACCCGGACAACGCTGATCACGAGTTCTGATCAACGCTGGCGCTTCGATTGCCGATCGTTCCCACGCTGATCATTCCCACGCTCTGCGTGGGAATGCAGCCCGGGACACTCCGCGTCCCAAATCAAAAGCCGAACGCGGAGCGTCCGTTGAGGCATTCCCACGCCGAGCGTGGGAACGATCAGTTGCTCAAGCGAACGATAATTCCTCTTATTCAAATTCCCATCCCCTGTTAGACTTTGCGCCCTTGTTTGGCTCGTCTTGCAGGATGTCTGATGCCCTCGCTGCCTCTTCGCTTGTCTGCACTGTTGCTGGCCCTGGGCCTGAGTGCATGCGATGACGCCCCGAAATTCACCCAGGCCGAACCCGGTGAAGCCCGCTCCGGCGGAGGCACGACCGTGCGCAAGACCGATCAGAACGCCTTTTCGCTGCCCTCCGCCAACCTGCCACCATCGCGGCGTGTGGATTTCAGTGTCGGCAATAGCTTTTTTCGTAATCCCTGGGTGATCGCTCCGTCGACCACCACCGCTCGCGACGGCCTCGGTCCGCTGTTCAACACCAATGCCTGCCAGGGCTGCCATATCAAGGACGGCCGCGGTCACCCGCCTGCGCCAGATGCGCGCAATGCCGTGTCGATGCTGATACGCCTGTCGATTCCCGACACCCCGGCCTACGCCAAGGTCATCGAGCAACAGGGTGTCGTACCGGAGCCCGTGTATGGCGGGCAGTTCCAGGACATGGCCGTGCCCGGCGTGACGCCGGAAGGCAAGGTGCGGGTCGACTACTCGCCGGTGAGGGTTCGCTTCAAGGACGGCACCGAAGTGGAACTGCGCAAGCCGAGCCTGAACATCACCCAGCTGAACTACGGCCCGATGCACCCCGACACGCGTTTCTCGGCACGGGTGGCGCCGCCGATGATCGGCCTGGGCTTGCTGGAAGCCATTCCTGAAGAGGCTATCCTGGCGAATGCGCACGCGCAGGCCAAAGCCAAAAACGGCATCGCCGGGCGCCCGAACCGGGTCTGGGATGATGTGCAGCAGAAAACCGTGCTCGGGCGATTTGGCTGGAAAGCCGGGCAGCCGAACCTCAATCAACAAAATGTCCATGCGTTTTCCGGTGACATGGGCCTCACGACCCACCTGAGGCCCTTTGACGACTGCACCGACGCGCAAACGGCCTGTAAGCAGGCACCCAATGGCAATGGCCCCGATGGCGAGCCGGAAGTCAGCGACAACATCCTGCGCCTGGTGCTGTTCTACACCCGGAACCTCGCCGTACCGGCGCGCCGCGATGTCGGCACGCCGCAAGTGCTGGCCGGCAAGACCCTGTTCTACCAGGCCGGTTGCCAGTCCTGTCACACACCCAAGTACACCACCGCCGCCGACGCTGCCGAACCTGAATTGGCCAATCAAGTGATTCGCCCCTACAGCGATCTGCTGCTGCATGACATGGGCGATGGCCTGGCCGACAACCGCACTGAATTCCAGGCCGGAGGGCGCGACTGGCGTACCCCGCCGTTGTGGGGCATTGGTTTGACTCAAGCCGTCAGTGGCCACACCCAGCTCCTGCACGACGGCCGCGCCCGCAACCTGCTCGAAGCCGTGCTCTGGCATGGCGGCGAGGCAAAAGCGGCGCAACAACAGGTTTTGTCTTTCAATGCCGAGCAGCGCGCTGCGTTGCTGGCGTTCTTGAATTCCCTTTAATACCCATCTTCCCGCGGGAGCCCGACATGTTCCGTCCCAAATTGTTGTTCACCAGCCTTGCCGCGCTAGCCTTGGGCGCCTGCTCGCCACAGGACCCGCAGGCCGTCACTTCGGCTGCGATCGCCAAGTCGGTGATTCTGCCGACCTATACCCGCTGGGTTGAAGCCGACCGCCAACTGGCCGTCAGCGCCCTCGCCTACTGCGAAGGCAAGGCAAATCTCGAAACCGCCCGCGCCGACTTCCTGCACGCGCAAAAAGCCTGGGCCGAACTGCAACCGCTGCTGATTGGTCCACTGGCCGAGGGCAACCGTGCCTGGCAGGTGCAGTTCTGGCCGGACAAGAAGAACCTGGTCGGCCGTCAGGTCGAGCAACTGGTCACCGCGCAACCGCAGATCGATGCCGCCGCGCTGGCCAAATCCAGCGTGGTGGTCCAAGGCCTGTCGGCCTACGAATACATCCTGTTCGACAGCAAGCCTGATGTGGCCAACGCCGAACAGAAGGCCAAGTACTGCCCGCTGTTGATCGCCATTGGCGAGCGTCAGAAACAGCTGGCCGAAGAGATCCTCAAAAGCTGGAACAACACCGATGGCATGCTCGCGCAAATGAGCAAATTTCCGAACCAGCGGTACGCCGACTCCCATGAAGCGATCGCCGATCTGTTGCGCGTGCAGGTGACCGCCCTCGATACCTTGAAGAAGAAGCTCGGCACACCGATGGGCCGCCAGAGCAAAGGCGTGCCGCAGCCGTTCCAGGCCGATGCCTGGCGCAGCCAGTCGTCCCTGACCGCCCTGGAGGCCAGCCTCGCTGCGGCCCGAACGGTATGGGAAGGTGTCGACAACAAAGGCCTGCGCGGCCTGTTGCCAAGCGAGCAGAAGCCATTGGCCGACAAGATCGACGCGGCCTACGCCGCCTCGTTGAAACTGTTCGCCAGCAGCCAGCGCTCGTTGACCGAAATGCTCAACGACGACGCCGGTCGCCAGCAACTCAATGATCTCTACGACAGCCTCAACGTGGTCCACCGCCTGCACGAAGGCGAGCTGGCGAAGGCGCTGGGCATCCAACTGGGCTTCAACGCCAACGACGGTGACTGATGAGGGCGAGTTCCATGCTGCGACGCCAGGCTCTGAAATTAGGGAGTTTGCTGCTGGGTGCGGTGTCACTGGGCGGCTGGACGCTGTTCAGGCACAAGGATAAAAGCCCGCTGCTGCTCTCGGCGCGGGACGATACCGACGGCAAGCACTACGCCGTCGGTTACCGGCTGGACGGCACCCGGGTGTTTGCCACCCGGGTCGGCCAGCGCTGCCATGACATCATCAATCACCCGACGCTGCCGATCGCGCTGTTCGTTGCCCGGCGTCCGGGCACCGAGAGCTACCTGATCGACCTGCGTGACGGCACGCTCCTGCAAACCGTGACGTCGCAGCCAAACCGGCACTTCTACGGTCATGCGGTGATTCACCACAGCGGTGACTGGTTGTACGCCACCGAAAACGACACCACCGATCCGGGTCGCGGCCTGCTCGGCGTGTACAAGTTCGAAGGCGAACGCCTGGTGCACAGCGGTGAGATTTCCACCCACGGCATCGGCCCGCATCAAGTGTCGTGGATGCCCGATGGCGAGACCCTGGTGGTGGCCAACGGCGGCATCCGCACCGAAGCCGAAAGCCGGGTCGAGATGAACCTCAATGCCATGGAACCGAGCCTGGTCCTGATGCAGCGCGACGGTACCCTGCTGAGCAAGGAAACCCTCGGCCAGCAGATGAACAGCGTGCGTCACCTGGGCATTGCCAGCGACGGCACCATCGTCGCCGGCCAGCAATTCATGGGGGCAGCCCACGAGCATTCGGAGCTGCTGGCGATCAAGCGTCCGGGCCAGCCATTCGTGGCGTTCCCGGTGCCGGAGCATCAGTTGCAAGCCATGGGGCACTACACCGCCAGCGTTGCGGTACACAGCGACTTGCGCCTGGTCGCGTTGACCGCGCCCCGGGGCAACCGCTTTTTCATCTGGGACCTGGACAGCGGCGAAGTGCGCCTGGACGCGCCACTGCCCGATTGCGCCGGGGTGGGCGCGGTGGCCGACGGATTCGTCGTGACCTCGGGCCAGGGCCGCTGCCGGTACTACGATTGCCGCCAGGCAAATTTGCTCGCCAAACCGCTGGAGCTGCCGGCGGGGCTCTGGGACAACCATCTGCATTTGATGGCTTGAGTCAGGCCCAAAAAGATCGCAGCCTGCGGCAGCTCCTACAGGGTCATGTGTACACCTGTAGGAGCTGCCGCAGGCTGCGATCTTTTCCGGAACCGACAAAAATCAGCCATTGGATTCCCCTTCCCACTCGCGGTAATGTGCCCAACTGTCTCACCTGATTTCTCCAAGGAACTGGAAATATGCTGCGTCGCCGCATGCTGATCATGTTGGGTGTTGTACTGTTGATCGTGCTGGTCCTGGCCGGTTACAAAGCCTTCTCCATCTATACGATGATTCAGGGCTTCTCCGCGCCAAAACCGCCGATCAGCGTCGCCGTGGCCACGGCCATCGAACGGCCCTGGCAAGCCAGGCTACCGACCGTCGGCACCCTCAAGGCGCTGCAAGGCGTAGACCTGAGCCTGGAGACCGATGGCACGGTGGTCGATCTGCAGTTCGAGTCGGGGCAGAAAGTCAAAGCCGGTCAACCGCTCCTGCGCCTGGACAGCGCCGTGGAAAGCGCTCTCCTCGAAACCGCCCTGGCCGACCTCGGGCTGGCCCAACTCGATTACGGTCGCGGAAGCCAGCTGGTGGGCAGCCAGGCCATTTCCAAAGGCGAGTTCGATCGACTATCGGCGGTACTGAAAAAGAGCAAGGCCACGGTCAACCAACTCAAGGCTGCGCTGGGCAAAAAAAGCATCGTCGCCCCCTTCAGCGGGACCATCGGCATTCGTCAGGTGGACGTTGGCGACTACCTGGCGAGTGGCACCATGATTGCCACCCTGCAAGACCTCAGCAGCCTCTACGTCGACTTTTTCGTGCCCGAGCAGTCGGTGCCGAAGATCGCCCTCGGCCAGCCGGTTGAAATCATCGTCGCCGCCTACCCGTCCCAGACCTTCCCCGGCACCATCAGTGCGATCAACCCGAAACTGGAAAACAGCACGCGCAACATGCAGGTCCGCGCGACCCTGGCCAACCCCGATGGCAAGCTGTTGCCAGGCATGTTCGCCAGCCTGC
The DNA here is from genome assembly GCF_029967975.1 of Pseudomonas sp. V98_8. Lineage (NCBI taxonomy): Bacteria > Pseudomonadati > Pseudomonadota > Gammaproteobacteria > Pseudomonadales > Pseudomonadaceae > Pseudomonas > Pseudomonas sp. V98_8. The sequence goes on along the minus strand of NZ_JASCAE010000006.1, from coordinate 129,059 downwards.
AGGTGATGTTGCCCAACCCGCGGCCGAGCATCGTGGTGCCGGAAAGCGCGATCACCTACACGCTCTACGGCAACTCCCTTTATGTCGTTGCAGAGAAGAAGACCGAAGACGGCAGCCTCGAAAAAGACGACAAGGGCCAGCCGATCCTGATCGCTGAACGGCGGTTCATTGAAACGGGCGAACGCCGCGACGGGCAGGTGGTGATTATCAAAGGTGTGCAGAACGGCGAAAAGGTGGTCACGGCCGGCCAGATCAAACTGGACAACGGTGCGCACATCGCCATCAGCGACGACAAGACCCTGGCCGAAAAGAACAGTCAGCCACGCGCTGACTGATCAAGGAACCCCCAATGGCTTTTACCGACCCGTTCATCCGTCGCCCGGTGCTCGCCACCGTGGTCAGCCTGTTGATTGTGCTGCTGGGCTTCCAGGCCTGGAGCAAGTTGCCGTTGCGCCAATACCCGCAAATGGAAAACGCCCTGATCACGGTCACCACCGCCTACCCCGGGGCCAACGCCGAAACCATCCAGGGCTACATCACCCAACCGTTGCAACAGAGCCTGGCCAGCGCCGAAGGTATCGACTACATGACCTCGGTCAGTCGGCAGAACTTCTCGGTGATATCGATCTACGCGCGCATCGGCTCCAACAGCGACCGATTGTTCACCGAACTGCTGGCCAAGGCTAACGAGGTCAAGAACCAGCTGCCCCAGGATGCCGAAGACCCGGTGCTGAGCAAGGAAGCCGCCGACGCCTCGGCGCTGATGTACATCAGCTTCTTCAGCAAGGAGCTGAGCAACCCGCAGATTACCGACTACCTGTCGCGCGTCATCCAGCCGAAACTGGCGACCCTGCCGGGCATGGCCGAAGCCGAGATTCTCGGCAACCAGGTCTTCGCCATGCGACTGTGGCTGGACCCGGTGAAGCTGGCCGGTTTCGGCCTGAGCGCCAGCGACGTGACCAATGCGGTGCGCCAGTACAACTTCCTTTCCGCCGCAGGCGAAGTGAAAGGCGAGTACGTGGTCACCAGCATTAACGCCAATACCGAGCTTAAATCAGCCGAAGCCTTCGCCGCGATCCCGCTCAAGGTCGAGGGTGACAGCCGTGTGCTGCTACGCGATGTGGCGCGGGTCGAGATGGGGGCGGAAAACTACGACACCATCAGCTCGTTCGGCGGTACGCCCTCGGTGTACATCGGCATCAAGGCCACGCCTGCGGCCAACCCCCTCGACGTGATCAAGGAAGTGCGCAAGATCATGCCGGAGCTTACGGCCCAGCTGCCACCGAACCTGAAGGCGGAAATCGCCTACGACGCGACGCTGTTCATCCAGGCCTCGATCAACGAAGTGATCAAGACCTTGTTTGAAGCAGTACTGATCGTGATCGTGGTGGTGTTCCTGTTCCTCGGTGCGTTGCGCTCGGTGGTGATCCCGGTGGTCACCATCCCGCTATCCATGATCGGCGTGATGTTCTTCATGCAGATGATGGGGTACTCCCTGAACCTGTTGACCCTCCTGGCGATGGTGCTGGCCATCGGCCTGGTGGTGGACGACGCCATCGTGGTGGTGGAAAACATCCACCGCCACATCGAGGAAGGCAAGACACCGCTGGACGCCGCGATCGAGGGCGCCCGGGAGATCGCCATGCCGGTGGTCTCGATGACCATCACCCTGGCGGCAGTGTATGCGCCGATCGGCTTCCTCACGGGCCTTACGGGGGCGTTGTTCAAGGAGTTCGCCCTGACCCTGGCCGGCGCGGTGGTGATTTCCGGCATCGTCGCGCTGACCCTGTCGCCGATGATGTGCGCCCTGCTGCTGCGTCACGATGAAAACCCCACGGGCCTGGCCCACCGCCTGGACATGATTTTCGAAAGCCTCAAGCGACGTTATCAACGCATGTTGCACGGCACTCTCAATACCCGGCCGGTGGTGCTGGTATTTGCTGTCATCGTGCTGTGCCTGATTCCGGTGCTGCTCAAGTTCACCAAGTCAGAGCTCGCGCCGGATGAGGACCAGGGCATCATCTTCATGCTGGCCAGCGCACCGCAACCGACCAACCTCGACTACTTGAACACTTACACCGACGAGTTCATCACGATCTTCAAGGCGTTTCCCGAGTACTACTCGTCGTTCCAGATCAACGGCTTCAACGGAGTGCAATCGGGCATCGGCGGTTTCCTGCTCAAGCCCTGGAACGAGCGCAGCCGCAGCCAAATGGAGATCCTGCCAGAGGTTCAAGCCAAACTGGCGAGCATCTCCGGATTGCAGGTTTTCGGTTTCAACCTGCCCTCCTTGCCGGGCACGGGCGAGGGTCTGCCGTTCCAGTTCGTCGTCAACACGGCCAACGATTACGAGTTGCTGCTGCAAGTGGTCGACCGGGTGAAAAAACGCGCGATGGAGTCTGGCAAATTCGCCTTCGTCGACGTCGACCTGGCCTTCGACAAGCCTGAAGTGGTGGTGGATATCGATCGCGCCAAGGCCGCCCAGATGGGCGTGTCGATGCAGGATCTGGGCGGCACGCTGGCGACGTTGCTGGGTGAGGCGGAAATCAACCGTTTCACCGTGGATGGCCGAAGTTACAAAGTCATTGCCCAGGTCGAGCGCCCCTTCCGGGATAACCCTGACTGGCTGAACAACTACTACGTCAAGAACACCCAGGGCGAACTGCTCGCCCTCTCGACCCTGATCACCGTGTCCGACCGGGCGCGCCCTCGGCAACTGAACCAGTTCCAGCAACTCAACTCGGCGATCCTTTCCGGGGTGCCGCTGGTCAGCATGGGTGAGGCCATCGACGCCGTGCGTCAGATCGCCCGGGAAGAAGCGCCGGCGGGCTTTGCCTTCGACTATGCCGGCGCATCACGGCAATACGTCCAGGAAGGCAGTGCGCTATGGGTGACCTTTGGCCTGGCACTGGCGATCATTTTCCTGGTACTGGCGGCCCAGTTCGAAAGCTTCCGCGATCCGCTGGTGATCCTGGTGACCGTCCCGCTGTCGATCTGCGGCGCCTTGCTGCCGCTGTTCCTCGGCTGGTCGAGCATGAACATCTATACCCAGGTCGGGTTGGTGACGTTGATCGGCCTGATCAGCAAGCACGGCATCCTGATCGTCGAATTCGCCAACCAGCTGCGCAAGGACAAGGGCCTGACGCCGCGAGAGGCGGTGGAGGAAGCCGCGGCCATTCGCCTGCGTCCGGTATTGATGACCACGGCGGCAATGGTATTCGGCATGGTGCCATTGATCATCGCCACGGGGGCCGGCGCGGTGAGCCGGTTTGATATCGGTACGGTCATTGCCACCGGGATGTCGATTGGGACGTTGTTTACGTTGTTTGTGTTGCCGTGCGTGTATACGCTGCTGGCCAAATCCTCTCGCTAAGATCGTTCCCACGCTCTGCGTTCGGCTCTTGATTTGGGACGCGGAGCGTCCCGGGCTGCATTCCCACGCAGAGCGTGGGAACGATCTGCACTGCGCAAAAAAAAGGCCTCGCATCAGCGAGGCCTTTTATTTGGGCTTCATTCTGTTCAACTTTGCGGCCTCAATCCTTGAGAGAGTCCGAACATGAACAGCAACAAATCATGATCGGGTTGAGTGGCCACGGATGCCTTGGCAACCCGTGGCAACGGACAATGCTCGCCACTGTGTACTGAACTTAAGACTTGCGTGCGGGGCTGCTCCCATGCAGCCACCGCGAGTGAAGCAACTGCCAAGGCTCCTACCAGAAACAAACCTCGCGCAACTTCAAGTTTCATGGCTATAAACCTTTGATAGCGCTGCCAAACGCCGTCTCATAAAAGTAGACGAGTTTCTTCCAGTCCGTCGTGCTGAATGACGAGTGGCGGCGCAGCTGCTTCATATCATGGGCAGCCGCCTGGCGAGCGCTCAATCGCTGCCGGCACTTCTCCAGATCGATCAAGGCAACCTCGACTTTGGCGGCTTCGCCCTCACCGGTGACGCGAACGAATACGTGCTTGATATAGATGCAGCTGTGTTGCCAACGCCCCTTGTGCATCCGCGCCAGATTCTCGGCCAGGTCCTTGAGCACGCGATCGTGCACAGCCTCACCATGACGCTCGCGTCCGCCGCCCTCGTACCAACGCTCGATTTCCTCGAAGCCGTCCAAAGACTTGGTCACCAGCAAGGCGCGCCATTTGTGCACGGGATCGCGTTGAGCTTCGCAGAACACGATTTCCGGGACTCGCACATCGAGCAGGCGCAAGCCAGTGAGTGCATCACGCTCGCGCAGTACCGTCGGCCGTCCGAAAGGGTGTAAAAGACCCCGATGGATATGGCCGGTCTGGCGTTTTACGTAGAGCAGTTGTCCATCACTGCCCATGAGACGCTGCACGCCACTCTCGCCACCGCGCCGGACATTGGGCTCTTCCACCCATTCTCCGCGCTGATTCCAGAAGTAATCGAATCGGTCCTGGGAGGCGACGCCTGTTCCTGCTGCACACTGCTCTACCATCTGTTACCTCTTGCGTAATACATAAACTCGCCACATGGCATAGAGCGGCAAAAAGTCGATACGTTCCTGAATACGGAAACCAGCCTGCTCAAATTCCTTTTCTACGGTAGCCGCCGGTAACACAAATCTATTTTGGTAACCTTCCTGCCCACGGGTTCTCTCCGCGCGCTTGCGTTTCCAGGCTTTGAAGTTACCGTCGACCCACAGCGAAAGGATGACACTGTCTCGGCTGACTCGCTCGAATTCGCGCAAGATCGCCAGTCGATGCTGGGCTTCACCGATGTGGTGGAGCAAACGCATGCAGAAAATACTGTCGACAGCGTTATCCGGCAACGCAATGTCGAACGCAGACGTCTGCAAGGGTTGTACCCGTTTCACCACTTCAGCCGGTTGCGACTGTGTAGCGATCTTGATCATGGACTCGGAGTTGTCGGCACCGATGATCACGCGGTTGGGTTTTTCCGCCAGCATTGGCCAGAAACGCCCCGCACCGCAGGGCAGATCGAGGACCAGGCCCGGCTCACCGACCAGCGCCAGCGCCTTGCGCGCCATTTGTACGTCACGCCAGTGGGACAGGCGGCGACCGACGCCATCCTTGTGTTTTTGCAGGTAACGTTTGGCGTGTTGATCGTCGTACTTGTTGGAAAAATCCAGTTTGATCGGGCCATCCACCATCATCAATCTCCTGAGTTTCTGATTCCAACCACCTTAGGCAGTGATGTGTGAGGGTCAGGTCATGCGTTTGTGAAAATTTCGTGATGAAAATGTCGAATCGTTTCGAGGTATTACAAGAGAGCAATCTCAATCAACCGCAGCGGCCATCAACTCACAGTCGGCACATTGAACTGGACGTGAAAACGACAGCCATTGGGTTCCATGGTCGTCAGGGTGACGCTCCAGCCCTGGTTTTCACAGATCCGTTGTACTAACGATAGTCCAAGCCCGAGACCCTCTCCGCGTTTCTCGTTGCCTCGCACAAAAGGTTCGAACATCGCTTCGCGTTTTTCCTCGGGAATGCCCACGCCACTGTCCTCGACCGTGAAACCCATGGGCATCAGGCTCAGGCGGATAAATCCACGGTCGGTGTAATGCAGTGCGTTACGCAGCAGGTTGCCCATGACCGCGTGCAATAGCGTCGCGTTATACCGATTAGTGTGGGGACCGCCCCAGTCGACAATCAGCTTGAGCCCCTTGGCCTCGATCGGTTCGCGCCACAGGTTGATCAAGCCGTCGGCCACTTCGCCCAGCGTCTGCTGCGCAGACATGCTGGCGTCTTCGCGCTGAGCACGGGCCAGCATCAGGAAGGTTTGTACCAACTCGCTCATTTCTTCACTGGCACGGGCAATGCGCTCGACCTGGGCAAGGCCGCGCTGGTCGATCCCGGGGTTTTCCAACAGCAATTCGCAGGAACTGGCCAACACCATCAAGGGCGTACGCAGTTCATGGCTGACGTCACTGGTGAACATGCGCTCACGGGTCAGCGCCTGGCGCAACCGGCCGAGGGTAGCGTCAAAGGCCACGGCCAGTTCACCCACTTCATCGGCCGCATAGTCCGGCGCCAGTGGGGGTGCCAGGCCCAGTAGCTGATCGCGATGACGTACCTGGCGCGCCAGCCTCACTACCGGTGCCATTACCTTGCGCGCCAGCACCCAGCCGAGAAACACCGCCAGCGCCAGGCTCAGCACGAAGCCCACCAGCACCACGGCAAACAGCACTCGCTCGCGCTCTTCGAAGTCACTCTGGTCCTGCAACAGCACATAGCGCCGACCATCGACCACCTCGACCATCGCGTGGTACGACAGCTGTTCGCGAAAAACCTCGTGAAACCCTGGATCCAGGTGCCGCAAATCCTTGGGCAACTCGAAATCGCCCTGCCCGCCGCTGAAATAAAACAACTGGTCCGGTTCCGGGCGATGGCTCCAGTCCGAAACGCTGTCCATCAGCAACAGGCGCTGCAAATCGCCACCCAGGCCCGCCGAGATCAACTTTTCTTCCACCAGGTGCACGGTGGCAACGATGCCCATGGCAAAGGCGCCCGCCACCAGTGCGCTCATCAGCGCAAAGGCAATGATGATCCGTTGAGCGAGGCTCTGTTTAAACTCCATCACGCCCCTCGGCCAGGCGGTAACCCACACCGTGCACGGTTTGCAGCAGCGGTTTGGCGAACGGCTTGTCGATCACCTGGCGCAATTGATGGACATGGCTGCGCAGGCTGTCGCTGTCTGGACAGTCATCGCCCCACAGGGCCTCTTCGAGAATTTCGCGACGCAGTACATGCGGGCTTTTCTGCATCAGGACCGCCAGCAACTTCAGGCCCACCGGGTTGAGCTTGAGCAATCGGCCTTCGCGGGTAACCTCCAGCGTATCGAGGTCATAGCTCAGGTCACCCACTTGCAAGGTCCGGCGGCCTCCGCCTTGGGTGCGACGCATTACGGCTTCGATCCGCGCCGCCAGTTCAGACAAGGCGAAGGGCTTGATCAGGTAGTCATCGGCACCGGACTTGAAGCCCTGCAGCCGGTCGTCCAGTTGATCACGGGCAGTGAGCATGATCACCGGCGTGTCGCGCCGGGCATCTTCGCGCAGGCGTTTGCACAGCGTGTAGCCGTCGATGCCAGGCAACATGATATCGAGTACGATCAAGTCGTAATGCTCGGTAGCCGCCAGATGCAGGCCCGACAAACCGTCCTGTGCGCAATCCACGGTATAGCCCTTGAGTCCCAGGTAATCGGCCAGATTAGCCAGGATATCGCGGTTGTCTTCAACCAATAAAATTCGCATGGGCATCTTCTCCGTACACAATAACGGCCGTCTTGGCCCGCGCAGCTTAAGGCCAAGCGTGATTCAGGGCCAGGGTTGTGTGCAGTCGTCGGTTGGGTGAAATCGTCAGATCAAGGCCAACGTTTTTTTCACTATCGGTTCACGGGTTGACGACAGGGTCGAGCCCAGACTCCGCGCGGCTGCGTATTAAAGAACATTTCACTGACCAAGGATTGACCATGGTTTCGATCTCTGCACGCCCCGCTTCTCGCCCGCTCAACTTCTGGGTGTGCCTGGGTGTTCCCGCCGTTGTGGCAATCATTCTGGTGTTGCTTGAACTGACGACCCTGGACATGGACCTGGCCAGGCTGTTTTACGATCCGGTCGCCGGGGACTTCATCGGCCGGCACAGTTATTTCCTGGAAACCGTCCTGCATGATCGGGCCAAGCAAGTGGTTATCGCCTTCTCGGTGCTGGCTATCCTCGGTTTTGCCGGTTCGTTCTTTCTGCCCCGGCTCAAGCCGTTCAAGCGGGAACTGGGCTGCCTGGTGCTGTCCCTGGGGCTGGCGACGTCCTTTGTCACACCGATGAAAGCAGTGACGGCGGTGCAGTGCCCGTGGAGCCTGGAGCAATTCGGCGGTCACGAGACCTACAGCGAATTGTTGAGCCCGCGTCCAGCTACAGAAAAACCGGGGCGTTGCTGGCCTGGCGGTCACGCCGCGACCGGTTTCACCCTGTTTGCACTGTTCTTCGTGTTGCGTGATCGCCGTCCGCGAATGGCACGTGCGGCCTTTGTTTTCGCCTTCGCCCTGGGCTCGGTTTTTTCCATCGGCCGGATGCTGCAGGGAGCACACTTCTTCTCGCACAACGTGTGGACGGCGGTATTCTGCTGGCTGATTTGCCTGGGGTCGTATTACTACATCCTTTATCGACCCACTTCCAAGGCCGAGAGAGAGCTCGAAGCACAACCGGTCAGCGCCTGAAATACAGATCAAATGTGGGAGCGGGCTTGCTCGCGAAGGCGGTAGATCAGTCAACCTCTCCGGTGATTGACACACCGTCTTCGCGAGCAAGCCCGCTCCCACACTGAATCGCTTGCACTTCAAAATCCGGGCAATAAAAAACCCCGCCTACTTACGCAGGCGGGGTTTTTTTATACAGGGGTAAGGCTGGCTTACATCATGCCGCCCATGCCGCCCATACCGCCCATGTCTGGCATGCCGCCGCCAGCACCGCTGTCTTTCTTCGGTGCGTCAGCTACCGCAGCTTCGGTGGTCAGGATCAGACCGCCGATGGAAGCTGCAGCTTGCAGAGCCGAACGGGTAACCTTGGTTGGGTCCAGGATACCCATTTCGATCATGTCGCCGTATTCGCCAGTCGCAGCGTTGTAGCCGAAGCTGCCTTCGCCGTTCTTGACCTTGTCGACCACTACGCTTGGCTCGTCACCGGAGTTGGCAACGATCTGGCGCAGCGGCGCTTCAACAGCGCGACGCAGAACAGCGATACCCACGTCCTGATCGGCGTTGTCGCCTTTCAGTTGAGTCAGTGCTTCCAGAGCACGAATCAGGGCCACGCCACCGCCAGGCACCACGCCTTCTTCAACGGCTGCACGGGTAGCGTGCAGGGCGTCTTCAACGCGGGCTTTCTTCTCTTTCATTTCAACTTCGGAACCAGCGCCAACCTTGATCACTGCAACGCCGCCGGACAGCTTGGCCAGACGCTCTTGCAGTTTTTCACGGTCGTAGTCCGAGGAAGTCTCGGCAACCTGGGCACGGATCTGGTTGATGCGTGCTTCGATGTCGCCTTGAACGCCAGCACCGTCAACGATGATGGTGTTTTCCTTGGACAGGGTTACGCGCTTGGCGTTACCCAGGTGCTCCAGGGTAGTGCTTTCCAGGCTCAGGCCGATCTCTTCGGAGATCACGGTACCACCGGTCAGAACGGCGATGTCCTGCAGCATGGCCTTGCGACGGTCGCCGAAGCCTGGCGCCTTGACGGCTGCGACTTTGACGATACCGCGCATGTTGTTCACAACCAGAGTCGCCAGGGCTTCGCCTTCAACGTCTTCGGCCACGATCAGCAGTGGACGGCCGGCTTTGGCAACGGCTTCCAGTACTGGCAGCATCTCGCGGATGTTCGAGATCTTCTTGTCGACCAGCAGGATCAGCGGGCCGTCCAGCTCAGCGACCATGGTCTCTGGCTTGTTGACGAAGTACGGGGACAGGTAGCCACGGTCGAACTGCATGCCTTCAACAACCGACAGTTCGTTTTCCAGGCCCGAGCCTTCTTCAACGGTGATCACGCCTTCTTTACCGACTTTTTCCATGGCTTCGGCAATGATGTCGCCGATGGAGTTGTCGGAGTTGGCGGAGATGGTACCTACCTGAGCGATAGCCTTGGTGTCAGCGCATGGCTTGGACAGGGCCTTCAGCTCTTTGACGATAGCGATGGTCGCTTTGTCGATACCGCGCTTCAGATCCATCGGGTTCATGCCGGCAGCGACGGCTTTCAGGCCTTCGTTGACGATCGATTGAGCCAGAACGGTAGCGGTGGTGGTGCCATCGCCTGCGTCATCGTTGGCACGGGAGGCAACGTCTTTGACCAGCTGCGCGCCCATGTTTTCGAAACGGTCTTCCAGTTCGATTTCTTTGGCGACGGAAACGCCGTCCTTGGTGATGGTCGGAGCGCCGAAGCTCTTCTCGATGATCACGTTACGGCCTTTCGGGCCCAGGGTCGCTTTTACTGCGTCAGCCAGGACGTTGACACCGGTGAGCATTTTCTTGCGGGCGGAATCGCCGAATTTAACTTCTTTAGCAGCCATGATCGATATTCCTTAAATACTTTGTAGTAACGGGAAAATGAGCGGGTAATCAGCCTTCGATAACAGCGAGGATTTCGTTCTCGCTCATTACCAGCAGGTCTTCGCCGTCGACTTTCACAGTGTTGCTGCCGGAGTAAGGACCGAACACAACCTTGTCGCCCACTTTCACGGACAGTGCACGCACTTCACCGTTTTCCAGTACGCGGCCGGTGCCGACAGCGAGGATTTCGCCGCTGTTGGCTTTTTCAGCAGCCGAACCTGGCAGGACGATACCGCCAGCGGTTTTCTTTTCTTCTTCGCTGCGACGGATGACGACGCGGTCATGCAGAGGACGAAGCTTCATTGTCGATCTCTCCTAATTGTGGTTTTCATCGGCCGGTGTAGTCCCGGCGGGTTTAACAAAGTCCGGCGGTGCCGGGTGCGGTTCGTCGAGCGAACCGCGGAAGTCTGTCTGGCGTGATCACCAGAAACCTTGCGGTGACCGTTACATAAGGGCGCACAAGCTTATTACAAGGGCGCAGATCGAAAAATTTTTATGGTGATCGCCCGAAAACGAACACGGCACCCGAAGGTGCCGTGTCGATATTGCTGTTACTTGGTATCGCGGTGTTCGAATTCGCCTTCGATCACGTTCGGCTCGCGGCCCAGAGGTTCGCGCGGCGCAGGGCCACCACGGGGCTGGAGGTCGTCGGCGAACGCACGCTGGCGGATCGCTTGCTCTTCGGCACGCTGGCGCATTTTATTGGCCAGAAGGCGACGGCTGACCGGCATCAGCATGACCAGGCCGATCACGTCGCTGATGAAACCCGGAAGAATCAACAAGCCCCCGGCCAACGCCAACATCAGGCCTTCAAGCATGGTCTGGGCCGGCAACTCGCCACGGTTCAGGCTTTCACGGGCACGCAGTGCGGTGGCCAACCCGGCAACGCGCAACACGAACACACCGAACATCGAGCCGAGAATGATCAGCAGCAGGGCCGGGAAAAACCCGATCGCCCCTGCCACCTTGACGAATACGAACAGCTCCAACACCGGAAACAGCAGAAAGAGCAACAAAAAAGGGCGCATCAAATGGTTCCTCAACGCAAGAATGCCTTGCCAGTCTTCCCTAGATGACGTCGCCATTGCGTGAATTCAAGCGTCGGCCACTGCCTTTTTCGGCCAATGTTCGGCGTGAGCCAGGAAAACCAAGGCTTCGCGTACTTGTGTCGGCGTATTACAAGGCGCTGGAAACGGCAACCAGTGCAGCCCCTGACCGATGAGCAGGTGCATGCCTTCGCTGTCGATGCCCACCAGGGTCGCCGGCGAAGTTTTCGGCAAGCCCGCGAGTTCGACGTAATGCGCGATGGCTTTGGCGTGATCGGCGTTCATGTGTTCGATCATGCTCGCCTCGGCCTTGCCGGCAAACGGGTTGGCCAGGGTCAGCTCGTTGACCCAGTGGATCGCGCCAAACCCGCCAATATAGCGATGGCGCACTGGCTTGAGCACCCAGAAGTCGAAATCGTGGGCCTGATGATAATTCTGCGAATCCGGGAAATAGCGATAGTACCGTTCGGCGGCGCCTTCGATGGCGGCAACGTCTTCGATCTGTTGCGCCTCGGCCAGGTAGGTCAGACGACCAACGGCCTGGACGTCTTCGGCCCCACGCTCGCCCACGAAGAGTGAGCATTTCGGATCTTTTTGCAGATTGTGGGTGTGCTGGGCGATGCGGCTGATCAGGATCAGCGGCCGGCCGAGCTCGTCCAGACAGTACGGAACCACGGAACCGAACGGGAAACCAGGCATTGACTTGGAGTGTGTGGAGAGCACTCCACGGTATTCCTTGAGGAGCAATTCTCGTGCATGCTTAGCCGCTTCAACGCTCAATTTATGACTCCTTATTAAGAATCCGTCGTAAAAACGGACAGGCTGCTGATGAAAGTTCCAGCATGCCGTCGGGGTAGTTCTCATGTGCAGCCGTGGCCAGTTCGGGCGCAGATCGAGAGGCACTCAAGAAGCAAACCAACCAGACCTGCCACCGGGGGCATGCGAATGAAACTCACTGACAAAGTAATCATTATCACGGGCGGTTGCCAGGGTTTAGGCCGCTCCATGGCCGAGTATTTGGCGGCCAGAGGCGCAAAACTGGCGCTCGTCGACCTGAACCAGGAAAAGCTCGACGACACCGTCGCTGCCTGCACGGCCTTGGGCGTCGAAGCCCGCGCCTATCTGTGCAACGTCGCCAATGAAGAGCAAGTGAGCCATATGGTCGCCCAGGTCGCCAACGACTTTGGCGCTATCCACGGCCTGATCAACAACGCCGGAATCCTGCGTGACGGTCTGCTGCTCAAGGTCAAGGATGGCGAAATGACCAAGATGACCCTGGCCCAATGGCAGGCGGTCATCGACGTCAACCTGACCGGCGTATTCCTGTGCACCCGTGAAGTCGCGGCGAAAATGGTCGAGCTCAACAACAGCGGCGCGATCATCAATATCTCGTCGATTTCCCGCGCCGGCAATGTTGGCCAGACCAACTACTCCGCCGCCAAGGCCGGTGTCGCGGCGGCTACCGTGACCTGGGCCAAGGAACTGGCGCGCTATGGCATCCGCGTGGCCGGCATTGCACCGGGCTTCATCGAAACCGAAATGACCCTGGGCATGAAACCTGAAGCACTGGAGAAGATGACGTCGGGGATTCCGCTCAAGCGCATGGGCAAGCCTGAGGAAATCGCCCATTCGGCGGCCTACATCTTCGAGAACGACTATTACACCGGTCGGATTCTGGAGTTGGATGGCGGGTTGCGCATCTAGAGCCCCCCTAAACCAATGTGGGAGCGGCTGTGGCGAGGGGATTTATCCCCGTTGGGCTGCGAAGCAGACCCGGTTTTTTGGGGGCGGCTGCGCGACCCAACGGGGATAAATCCCCTCGCCACAGCTCGCTCCCACATTTGGACCGCGTTTCTTCTGCTGATCAATCGTCGCTGATGGTGATATTCGGCATCGCCGGCGTGGCGGCTTCCTGCAACACGATCCGCGCACCGACATGGCGGGCCAGTTCCTGGTAAACCAGTGCAATCGGGCTGTCCGGTTCGGCGATGACCGTTGGCTTGCCGCCATCGGCCTGTTCGCGGATAGCCATCGCCAGCGGCAGCGACGCCAGCAGCTCGACGCCATACTGATTGGCCAGCTTCACACCGCCCCCCTCGCCGAACAAATGTTCGGCATGCCCGCAGTTCGAGCAGATGTGCACGGCCATGTTTTCCACCACGCCCAGCACGGGGATGTTGACCTTGCGGAACATCTCCACACCCTTGCGTGCGTCCAGCAATGCCAGGTCCTGTGGCGTGGTCACGATCACCGCGCCGGCCACCGGGACCTTCTGTGCCAGGGTCAGCTGGATGTCACCAGTGCCTGGCGGCATGTCGATGACCAGGTAATCCAGGTCGCCCCACGCGGTTTGTGTCACCAGTTGCAGCAAGGCGCCGGAGACCATCGGCCCGCGCCAGACCATCGGCGTGTTGTCGTCGGTGAGGAATGCCATGGACATCACTTCGACACCATGGGACTGGATCGGCACGAACCACTTCTGATCCTTGATCTGCGGCCGGGTGCCTTCGGCGATGCCGAACATGATGCCCTGGCTCGGACCGTAGATGTCCGCGTCTAGAATCCCGACCTTGGCGCCTTCGCGGGCCAGGGCCAGCGCGAGGTTGGCGGCGGTGGTGGACTTGCCCACCCCGCCCTTGCCGGATGCCACGGCCACGACGTTCTTGACGTTGGCCAGGCCCGGGATCTGTGCCTGGGCCTTGTGCGCGGCGATCACGCTGGTGATATCGACGCGGGCGGCGCTGACCCCGTCAAGGCCTTCAATGGCCATTTGCAGCATCTGCGCCCAACCGCTCTTGAACAAGCCGGCGGCATAACCCAGTTCCAGCTGCACGCTGACGTGCTCACCCTGGATCTCGATGTTGCGCACGCAGCCGGCGCTGACCGGATCCTGGTTCAGATAGGGGTCGGTGTATTGGCGAAGGACGGCTTCCACCGCTGCGCGATTGACGGCGCTCATGGGCAACTCCGAAAACAAGACTGGGAATAGATGGCGGGTATCCTACCCCTTCTGTCTTCCGGACGGCATGCCTGGCAACGATTTGCAGGGGTGAAATATCTTTGCCGGCGCTTTATAGTGCCCGACCTCCGTTTCATCAAGTAGCCGAGCCCCATGTCCGAGCCACGCAAGATCCTCGTCACCAGTGCCCTGCCCTATGCCAATGGTTCGATCCATCTTGGCCACATGCTGGAATACATCCAGACCGATATGTGGGTGCGCTTCCAGAAGCACCGCGGCAACCAATGCATCTATGTCTGCGCCGACGACGCCCACGGTTCGGCGATCATGCTGCGCGCGGAAAAGGAAGGCATCACCCCGGAACAACTGATCGCCAACGTCCAGGCTGAACACAGCGCCGACTTTGCCGAGTTCCTGGTGGACTTCGACAACTTCCACTCCACTCACGCCGAAGAAAACCGTGAGCTGTCGAGCCAGATCTATCTGAAGCTGCGCGACGCCGGGCACATCGCCACGCGTTCGATCACGCAGTATTTCGACCCGGAAAAGAAAATGTTCCTGGCCGACCGCTTCATCAAGGGCACCTGCCCGAAATGCGGCACCGAAGACCAGTACGGCGACAACTGCGAAAAGTGCGGCGCGACCTACGCACCGACCGACCTGAAAGATCCGAAGTCGGCAATTTCCGGGGCCACTCCGGTGCTCAAGGATTCCCAGCACTTCTTCTTCAAGCTGCCGGACTTCCAGGAAATGCTGCAGACCTGGACCCGCAGCGGCACCCTGCAAGACGCCGTGGCCAACAAGATCGCCGAATGGCTGGATGCGGGCCTGCAACAGTGGGACATCTCCCGCGATGCGCCGTACTTCGGTTTTGAAATCCCTGATGAGCCGGGCAAGTACTTCTACGTGTGGCTGGACGCACCCATCGGCTACATGGCGAGCTTCAAGAACCTGTGCGACCGCACGCCGGAACTGGACTTCGACGCGTTCTGGGGCAAGGACTCCACCGCCGAGCTGTACCACTTCATCGGCAAGGACATCGTCAACTTCCACGCCCTGTTCTGGCCAGCGATGCTCGACGGCGCGGGTTACCGCAAGCCGACCGGCATCAACGTGCACGGCTACCTGACTGTCAACGGCCAGAAAATGTCCAAGTCCCGCGGCACCTTCATCAAGGCCCGGACCTACCTGGATCACCTGTCGCCGGAATACCTGCGTTACTACTACGCAGCCAAGCTGAGCCGTGGCGTCGACGACCTGGACCTGAACCTCGAAGACTTCGTGCAGAAGGTCAACTCCGACCTGGTCGGCAAAGTTGTCAACATCGCCAGCCGTTGCGCCGGGTTCATCAACAAGGGCAATGCCGGGGTGATGGTCGAAACCAACGCCGCGCCAGAGCTGACCGAAGCGTTCCTGGCTGCCGCGCCAAGCATTGCCGACGCCTATGAAGCCCGCGACTTTGCCCGCGCCATGCGCGAGATCATGGGCCTGGCCGACCGCGCCAACGCCTGGATCGCCGACAAGGCGCCATGGTCGCTGAACAAACAGGAAGGCAAGCAGGAAGAAGTCCAGGCCATCTGCGCCACCGGCGTCAACCTGTTCCGTCAACTGGTGATCTTCCTCAAGCCGGTGCTGCCGTTGCTGGCCGCCGATGCCGAGGCGTTCCTCAACGTCGCGCCGCTGACCTGGAACGATCACGCGACCTTGCTCGCCAACCATCAGTTGAACGAGTTCAAGCCGCTGATGACCCGTATCGACCCGGTAAAAGTGCAGGCCATGACCGACGCTTCGAAAGAAGACCTGACCGCCAGCCAGACCGACACAGGCGAGGCTACACCGACGGGCAATGGCGAACTGGCGAAGGATCCGTTGTCGCCGCAGATCGAGTTCGACACCTTTGCCGCGGTTGACCTGCGCGTCGCCCTGATCGTCAAGGCCGAGCACGTGGAAGGCGCGGACAAGCTGTTGCGCCTGACCCTGGACATCGGTGACGAGCAGCGCAACGTATTCTCCGGGATCAAGAGCGCTTATCCGGACCCGTCCAAGCTCGATGGTCGCCTGACGATGATGATTGCCAACCTCAAGCCGCGCAAAATGAAGTTCGGAATTTCCGAAGGCATGGTGATGGCGGCAGGTCCCGGCGGTGAAGAAATCTACCTGCTGAGCCCTGATAGCGGCGCCAAGCCTGGTCAGCGGATCAAGTAAGGCACTGCGGCAAACCGATCCCACAGTCGTGCCTGGCGCGACTGTGGGATTTTCATGTCTGGCCCACCCTCCGACCTTGCCGGATAATGCCTAGACTTTTTAGACCGCTGCGTTGAAAAGCCGCCGTAACGCTGTTCGGCGAGCAAGAAATCCGTGGCGAGGGGATTTATCCCCGTGGGCCGCAAAGCTGCCCTCAGCGTCCGTTCAAGCAGACCGAGTTGTTCGGATTTTCGACTGCTTCGCAGCCGAACGGGGATAAATCCCCTCACCACAAAGCACTATCATGACCGAAACCCTGCTTACGCTCATCAGCACCGCCCTGCTCAACAACCTCGTCTTGCATTGGCCGCTGGCTGTTGATCCACTGTTGGGCAGCGAACGTCGCCAGGTGCATGCCCTGGGCATCGCGACGACTTGCCTGATGCTGGTCACCGGGGTGCTCGGCCATGTGATCTATCAATGGCTGCTGGTACCGTTGGCGTTGACCGCGCTGCACTTGTTCGTGTTCCTGCCATTGAGTGCGCTGCTGATCGGCCCGTTGTTGAAGTTGCTTGCACGGGTGTTTTCGACACTGTCCTTCGAAGGTCTTTGGCCGTTGCTGCTGTGCAATGCCGGGGTGCTCGGCGTGGCATTGCTCAACGCCCGGGAGAACAATGGATTTTTTCATGCCACAGCCTTGAGCATCGGTGCCGGGCTGGGCTTCTGGCTGGTACTGAGTCTGTTCCAGGACCTGCGCCAGCGTACTCTCGACAACGATGTGCCCCTGCCCTTTCGCGGCCTGCCGATCGACCTGATCGGCGCCGGCCTGATTGCAGTGGCCTTTCTCGGATTCAGCGGGCTAATCAAAACATGAGTCTGATTCAACGCATCGACGCCCTCTTGCCGCAGACCCAATGCGGCAAGTGTGGCCACCCCGGATGCAAGCCGTACGCCGCAGGCATCGCCAGCGGTGAGCCGATCAACAAATGCCCGCCTGGCGGCAGTGAAACCATTGTTGCCCTGGCCAAGCTGTTGAACGTGCCGGTGCTGGAACTGGACGCCACTCGCGGCACGGCTGCGGCGCAGATCGCCTATATTCGTGAAGCGGAGTGCATTGGTTGTACGAAATGCATTCAGGCCTGTCCGGTTGACGCCATCGTCGGCGCGGCCAAGTTGATGCACACAGTCATCATCGATGAATGTACCGGTTGCGACCTGTGCGTGGCGCCATGCCCGGTGGACTGCATCGAAATGCATCCGCTGCCCTTGAGCGGCGTGCTGCCGATTGTCGGTGGCCTGGCCTTCAGCCTGGAAGAACAACGGGCGCGAACCGCCAAGCGCAATCATGCACGGCGCCGTTTCGAGCAGCGCAACGCCCGTTTGCAACGTGAAGAGCATCAAAAAATTGCCGAGCGAGAAGCCCGTGCGCAACGGGCCGTCCAACCCAGTGAAGTGCCGCTCGACCCGGTGCAGGCAGCCCTTGAACGCGTGCGCGCGCAGAAGGCCGCGAACGCCGATGCGGCCTTGAAAAAAGCCAAGGTCGACCTGGCGATGAGCCGGGCGCAGCTGAACAAGTCGCTCAAGGCCTTCGGTCATCCGCCGACCTTCGAACAGCAATCGCAGCTGATTGTGTTGCAACAGCAGTTCGAAGCCGCCGAGCACGCCTTGGCCCAACTGGAACGCGTTGCGCCGCCGGCCGTGGCGCCTGTCGCCGCTGCGGCGAAGGACGCCGACCTGAAACGCGCGAAAATCCAGCTGGCCATGCGTCGTGCCGAACTGAAGAAAGCCCAGGCGAGTGCTGCTCCCGTCGAGCAGATCGAAGCCCTGGAGCGAGCCCTGAGCGAAGCCGAACGCCAGGTGGATGCACATGCCGCCCCTTGAATCGGTGGACGAACGCCTGCAGCAGGCGATGAAACTGGTTCTGCTGGCGACGCTGCCAGGGGTGTTGGCGTTGTTCTGGTTCTATGGCTGGGGGGTGTTGATCAACTTGATGCTCGCTGGTGTCAGTGCCTTAGCCTTTGAAGCGGCGGTGCTGCGAGTGCGCAAGCGCGCGCTCAAGCCGACCTTGAGCGATGGCAGCGCCCTGGTCAGTGCCACGCTACTGGCCTTGGCCTTGCCGCCCTATTGTCCCTGGTGGCTGACGGTCAGTGCGGCGGCGTTTGCGATGTTGCTGGGCAAGCACCTGTATGGCGGGGTCGGCAGCAACCCGTTCAACCCGGCAATGTTGGGTTTCGCCCTGGTAATGGTGACCTTTCCACAGCAGATGACCCATTGGCCAGCCTCCCACGGCATGGACTTGTGGGGTGGCGTGCAGCAAGTGTTCGGCGCAGGCCAAAGCCCGGACGCCTGGGTCCGGGCCACGGCACTGGACAGCCTGCGGATCAACAAAAGCCTGACCATGGATGAACTGTTCGCGGCGAATCCGGCCTTTGGTCAGTTCGGTGGCCACGGCGTGGAGTGGGTCAATCTGGCCTTTCTCGCCGGTGGCGCGTTCTTGTTGCAACGCCGCGTGTTCAGCTGGCATGCACCGGTTGGCATGCTCGCCAGCCTGTTTGTCATCAGCCTGTTGTGCTGGAACGGTTCGGGCTCAGACTCCCACGGATCACCGCTGTTTCATCTGCTCACCGGTGCCAGCATGCTCGGCGCTTTCTTCATCGTCACTGAACCGGTGTCCGGCGCAAAAAGCCCGGGTGCGCGACTGCTGTTCGGTGCAGGCGTGGGCTTGCTGACCTACCTTATTCGCACCTGGGGCGGCTACCCGGACGGCGTGGCCTTTGCCGTGCTGTTGATGAACCTCTGTGTACCGGCGCTGGAGCGGCTTGTCGCGGCCAGGCAAGAGCTGCACGCACCATGAGCCGAGCGTCGAGCGCCGCCATCCTTGCATTACTGGCCTCCCTCGGGGCAGGCCTGACGTATCTCGTGCAGCACGCCAGCGCACCGCGGATCGCGACTGAACAGCGCCTGATCGACAGTCGCAACCTGCTGGACCTGCTGCCGCCCGACGGCTATGACAATCAACCGCTGGAACAACCGCTCAGCCTCGAAAACGCTACGTTGGCCAATAGCACACTGCTGGCGGGTTACCGTGCGACCAAGGCCGGCCGAGCCTATGCCGTGCTGCTGCGCAGCCAGACCCTGGGCTACGCGGGCGCCATCGATTTGCTGATCGCCATCGATCGCAACGGTAGATTGCTGGGGGTTAAAACTCTTCGGCAGATGGAAACCCCGGGGCTCGGCGCACGGATCGCCGACTGGCCGAACGCCTGGCTCGAGGGCTTTTCCGGCAGGTCGCGAACCGATCCGGGCGACAACGGATGGGCCTTGAAAAAAGACCAGGGGCAATTCGACCAGATCGCGGGAGCCACGATCACCTCAAGAGCGGTGATCCACGCCATCCATGACGCATTACGCTATTTCGATGAGCACCGAGCCTCACTGCTTGGGAGCCCCTCAGATGAATGAATCGTTGCGGTTGCAGAACACCTTGATGCTCGTGCCACTGATTGGCGCCACCGGCTCACTGGTGAATGCCCTGGGCCTGTGGTTGATGTTCATGGGGGTGAGCAGTGCCTTTGGCCTCTGCATGAACACCTTACGCTCGCGCCTGCTCCCGGCGACCCATTTGCCGGCCAGCGTACTGCTTGCCGCAACGTTGACCAGTTGCGCAGAACTCGGCGCGCAGGCCTGGTCGCTGCCATGGCATCAGCATGCCGGGATTTATGCCGGGTTGATCGCCTTGCAATGCGTCGCGCTGGAGCGCAGTGACTTCTTCCAGTGTCCCTGGCGCGAACGCTGGCGCCTCTGCGGCCTGTTCGGCGCCTTGATGGTGTCCCTGGGCCTGCTGCGCGAACTCATTGGCTACGGGACCCTCGGCAATCATCTGCCGTGGCTGGCGGGTACTACGCACGCGGATTGGCAGGGCTGGTTGCTGACCGCTGACGGTGGCTTGCGACTGGCCACGCTTGCCCCTGGCGGTTTCATCCTGCTCGGGTTGCTCATCGCCGCCTGGCAAGCCTGGCATCGCCCCCCACCCTCACACTGATCGCCTTCGAGGAAACGCACCGCACATGAACGCCGCAAAACGCCTGGAAATATTCCGCCGGCTGCATGAAGACAATCCGGAACCGAAGACCGAACTGGCCTATTCCTCACCCTTTGAGTTGCTGATTGCGGTGATTCTTTCGGCGCAATCAACCGATGTCGGCGTCAACAAGGCCACGGCAAAACTGTTTCCGGTTGCCAATACCCCGGCGGCGATTTATGCCCTGGGCGTGGAAGGATTGTCGGAATACATCAAGACCATCGGCCTGTACAACAGCAAGGCTAAAAACGTGATCGAGACCTGCCGGCTGCTGATTGAGCGTCATGGAGGGGAAGTGCCGCAGACCCGTGAGGAACTCGAAGCCTTGCCTGGCGTCGGCCGCAAGACCGCCAACGTGGTGCTCAATACTGCATTTCGCCAATTGACGATGGCCGTGGACACCCACATTTTTCGGGTCAGCAACCGCACCGGCATCGCACCTGGCAAGAATGTGGTCGAGGTCGAGAAAAAATTGATGAAGTTTGTGCCCAAGGAATACCTGCTCGACTCCCATCACTGGCTGATCCTTCACGGACGTTACGTCTGCCTTGCCCGCAAGCCTCGCTGCGGCAGTTGCCGGATCGAAGACTTGTGCGAATACAAGCACAAGACGTCGGACGATTGAGCTGCTATTGGGTTTTTCGATTTATCGATTGAAAAAATCTTTTTTACCCGTCGCAAGATTGTCGATATAAGGGGCCCCAAAGGCCTTCTTCGCCTGGAGTAACTAAATGAGCACTGGCAAAGAACAATTGGACGTGGATGAGGACTTTACCGCCGCAGAGGCTGATGATGCCGAGCCGGTGGTTGAAGTAGCGAAAACCAATCTGAGCAAGCGTCGGACCATCGACAACCTGCTGGAGGAGCGCCGACTGCAAAAGCAATTGGCCGATTACGATTTTGACTTGTAAAACCTAAAAGCCTCCCGAAACGGAGGCTTTTTACTAAGTGTCGAGTCGCGATCAAAGCTCGCCTGTCGCGCTTCGTCAACGCCGGGCACATCATGCCAGGCCGTTACGCTGGGCGAGCTCGATCAGATCGACCAGCGAGCGCGCATTGAGTTTCAACAACAGTCGGGTCTTGTAGGTACTGACGGTCTTGTTGCTGAGAAACATCCCATCAGCAATCTCTTTATTGGTCTTGCCCCGGGCCAACTGCTGCAACACCATCATTTCCCGCCCTGAAAGACGATCCACCATATCGGCTTCACTGGCGTTGCCAAGACTGGCACGCACAGTATGCAACGCTTGATTAGGGAAGTAACTGTAGCCTGACAAGACCGCCTTTATTGCACTGAGCAACTCCGTGAGATCCTGCTGTTTGCACACATACCCGGCGGCGCCGGACTGCATGCAGCGCATGGAAAAATGTCCAGGTGACTGAGAGGTCAGTATCAGCACTTTCATCGGCATCGCAGCCGATGTCAGTCTCGCAATAACTTCCAGTCCATCCAGTTTCGGTATTCCAATATCCAGTATGACAATGTCCGGCATGTATTCTCGGGCTAGTTGCAATGCATCCACACCATTATCTGTTTCTGCAATGACTTCGTAGCCATGACGCTCCATCAGCATTCGTACCGCAAGACGAATGACGGGGTGATCATCCACAATCAGCACTTTATTCATGGGCAAGTCCAATTTCACTATTCGATTTTTTAGAGCCCGCACAATAGCCTAGTCGTTTCCTCCCTGGCATGTCGCTCCCCCCGGCCACTCGCACCCAGAGACATTCCCTACAGAAATTAGAGATTTTTCCTACAAAAAAACCCAAGAACCCCAAGATCGAAAACTTTAATTGAGGACTTGACTTTCCTATTGAGATTATTTTTTTGTATCGACCTGCAACAAAATAACCTGGGCAGTTTAAATTCCAGACAGCGAATAGACATGTATCGACCGACACCACACACTCAAAGGTAACTAAGGTTATCCGATACCCTCTCCCTCAAAAAAATATCACACATAACTTATACACTCGCACTTACAGCAAAAACAAACACATCGTCGCCCTGACGGAAACAATAAACCGCTAGCGTGCCGGCCTGAAATTAAATTACTTGAAAAATAGAAAACCCGAGATGCCCAAGATCAGTTGAATGCATTAAATTAAAAACAAACACCACGCCAAACAACAGAACGAGGATAAAAATGGATAAGCTCAAAAAAAGTATAAGCAACCCCATGACAGTGATTGCAATATTTGCAACTCTGTCGGAAACATCAGCGGCCGTTACCTTGCCGTTCCTTGATGACGAGGATAGAGACGTCTACATCTGGTTCCTGATCAGTTTTCCCTTTTATCTGCTGTTGCTATTCTTCGCAACGCTCAACTTCAACTATCGATCGCTGTATGCCCCCTCCGACTTTGAGAAGGGAAAACATTTCATAAAATTCATGGACGGTGCCGAGCAACTCGAAAACGGGAAGAGTAGAAAGTCTGCAGGCAGGACATCAGGCAGTGGCGGCCAATCCACTAGCCGTCCTTCCAGGGCAAAAGACCCACCCTCGAAATCGGTCCCTGGCTTTGCCCTGTCGGCGCTACACCGCCTACGCCTACCTGAACGGTTGAGGGACCTGTATGTCGTTGATGCACGCGCGATGACAAGCAACGCCGAGTTCAGCCACTTGCTAGAGAGCATTCACAACGAACCGGGAAAAACTGCACGTGCAGTCGTATTCCTCACCTGTAACGCATCAGATTCAATACTGAAGGAAAGCGCGGAAAGCCCTGCAAAACACGCAAAGAGATCCTGCCGCACAACATTCTGTGCTGCCTACAATTTGAATTCACAGGGTTTGACGGTCATTGATCGACAGTTGCCAAGCGACGCACGACAGCCCGTGGCGTTTGACGATCAATCCGAAGGGAAGGATGAGCGAGGGAAAAGCAAAAAGCCGCAAGTATGTTGATGCCGGCAGGCACCCACTTTTCAAATGTGCGGCCCCGTCGATGACCGGGCCACACATTCCATTACATCAAAGGTCTTAGAACAGCTTGCGACCTTTGTTCGCCGCGATGCGCATGCGCAAGGCGTTGAGCTTGATGAAGCCCGCTGCGTCGGCCTGGTTGTAAGCGCCGCCATCTTCTTCGAAAGTGGCAATGTTGGCGTCGAACAGCGACTCATCGGACTTGCGACCGGTGACAATCACGTTGCCTTTGTACAGCTTCAGGCGAACCACACCATTCACGTGGGCCTGGGAGGCATCGATCATCTGTTGCAGCATCAGACGCTCAGGGCTCCACCAGTAACCGGTGTAGATCAGGCTGGCGTACTTGGGCATCAGCTCGTCTTTGAGGTGAGCCACTTCGCGGTCCAGAGTGATCGATTCGATCGCACGGTGGGCACGCAGCATAATGGTGCCGCCAGGGGTTTCGTAGCAGCCACGGGACTTCATGCCCACGTAACGGTTCTCGACGATGTCCAGGCGGCCGATACCGTGCTCGCCACCGATACGGTTCAGGGTCGCCAACACGGTGGCCGGAGTCATTTCGACGCCGTCCAGTGCCACGATATCGCCGTTGCGGTAGGTCAGTTCCAGGTACTGCGGTTTGTCGGGCGCTTTCTCCGGGGAGACGGTCCAACGCCACATGTCTTCTTCGTGCTCGGTCCAGGTGTCTTCCAGCACGCCGCCTTCATAAGAGATGTGCAGCAGGTTGGCATCCATCGAGTACGGGGATTTTTTCTTGCCGTGACGCTCGATCGGGATAGCGTGCTTTTCGGCGTAGTCCATCAGCTTCTCGCGGGACAGCAGGTCCCACTCGCGCCATGGAGCGATCACTTTCACACCTGGTTTCAGGGCATAGGCGCCCAGTTCGAAACGAACCTGGTCGTTGCCTTTGCCGGTGGCGCCGTGGGAAATGGCGTCAGCACCGGTTTCGTTGGCGATTTCGATCAGGCGTTTGGCGATCAACGGACGAGCGATGGAAGTACCCAGCAGGTACTCGCCTTCGTAAACGGTGTTGGCGCGGAACATCGGGAAAACGAAATCGCGCACGAACTCTTCGCGCAAGTCGTCGATGTAGATCTCTTTCACGCCCATGGCTTGAGCCTTGGCACGTGCAGGTTCGACCTCTTCGCCCTGACCCAGGTCAGCGGTGAAGGTCACCACTTCACAGTTATAAGTATCCTGCAGCCACTTGAGGATCACCGAAGTGTCCAGGCCGCCGGAATACGCCAGAACGACCTTGTTTACGTCCGCCATGCCATCACTCCACGGGGTTCTACGGAAAGCCGTCAAGTCTACCGCCCATACAGAATAATTTACAGTGGCGCGACAGCTTATGACGACGAAGCGACAGATTATGTCGAGAGCGCGACGATGACCGAAGAGTCAGGAAGTTGCCGAAGCAGCGGGCTTTGTCGCTTGGGGAGCCACTTGCTCCACGGGGGCTCCACGCTCCAGGCGTATCGCGACCCGACGGTTTTTCGCGCGGTTAACGTTGCTGGTATTGGGAGCCAGGGGGTAGCGCTCGCCATGGAAACGCAGAGTTATTTGCGATTCCTGAATGCCGTTGGCCTTGAAGAACTCCATGACCGCCAGCGCCCGGCGACGTGACAGGTCACGGTTGGTCAGGCGATTGCCGCTGTTATCGGAGTGGCCATCGAGTTCGATGCGATTAACCGTTGGATCGGCTTTCATGTATTCGAGCATCACTTGCAGCCTGGCCTTGGCGGGCCCGTCCAGATCGATGCCGCCACCGGGGAAACCGATCTGGGATTGCTTCACCTGATCGAAGTTCTGCGGCAGCAACTTGGCCACGCAACCCTGATAATCGACAAATGCCTTGTTGAACCTGACCGGCAACAAACGCACCTCCGATACCCGGCCATCGCCTGAAGAGTGCCGGACCACGGGACTGCGTCCGTCCATCAGGCCGCTGATCAAGCGTCCGGCCTGGGCCTGCGAGCTGTTGAACAGGACATTGCCGCTGCCGATCCGTACCGTGCCCAGATTGATATCACCACGTCCTGGCTGCCAAGGCGCAGCAGCGGCCAACAAAGTGGCAGAACCACCGCCTATCATTGCGTTGTACGCATTCAAACGAAATATCGCCTGCTCGCCAGCGCGGCGCACGAACTGGCCCGAGCCGAAATCAGTGATCGGCTGCGTCAGCCGGCACTCGAACTTGTCGCCTTCGACCGTCCACTCAATGCTCTCCAGGCGAGTCTGGAAAGTGAGTGCCATTGCGGGAAGGCTGGCAAACACACTGAGCAAGGCTAAATAACGCTGGCGCACGGGAGGCTCCACTGGCTTCTACGACAAAAAGACCGACACACAGATGTTTACGGCATACCTGTTGGATATCGGAAGCTTCCCGTAAAACTTGATAGCGGGTGCCTGCAAGAGTCTTTTCCGGTAGCATTCCCTTGAGTTTGACCCGCCTGGAATCCCCTCATGTCCGACCGCCTGACCCTGCTGCGTCCCGACGACTGGCATATTCATCTTCGCGATGGTGCCGTGTTGACCAATACCGTCGCGGATGTCGCGCGCACCTTTGGCCGCGCCATCATCATGCCCAACCTGGTACCACCGGTGCGCAATGCGGCTGAAGCCGACGGCTATCGCCAGCGGATTCTCGCTGCCCGTCCGGCCGGCAGCCCGTTTGAACCGCTGATGGTCCTGTACCTCACCGACCGCACCCAGCCTGAAGAAATTCGCGAGGCCAAGGCCACCGGTTTCGTTCACGCCGCCAAGCTGTACCCGGCCGGCGCGACCACCAACTCGGACTCGGGCGTCACCAGCATCGACAAGATCTTCCCTGCACTCGAGGCCATGGCCGAAGTCGGGATGCCTTTGTTGATCCACGGTGAAGTCACCCGTGGCGATGTCGACGTGTTCGACCGCGAAAAAATCTTCATCGATGAGCACATGCGTCGTGTGGTCGAGCGTTTCCCGACGCTCAAGGTGGTGTTCGAACACATCACCACCGCCGACGCCGTGCAGTTCGTCAACTCGGCGTCAGCCAACGTGGGCGCGACCATCACTGCGCATCATTTGCTGTACAACCGTAACCACATGCTGGTGGGCGGGATTCGGCCGCACTTCTATTGCTTGCCGATCCTCAAGCGCAATACGCATCAGGAAGCCCTGCTCGACGCCGCCACCAGCGGCAGCGAAAAGTTCTTCCTCGGCACCGATTCGGCACCCCACGCCCAGCACGCCAAAGAGGCCGCTTGCGGCTGCGCCGGCTGCTACACCGCCTATGCGGCGATCGAGATGTACGCCGAGGCCTTCGAACAGCGCAACGCGCTGGACAAGCTCGAAGCCTTCGCCAGCCTCAACGGCCCGCGTTTCTATGGTCTGCCGGCCAACACCGATCGCATTACCCTGGTCCGCGAAGAATGGACCGCCCCAACCAGCCTGCCGTTTGGCGAGCTGACCGTTATCCCGCTGCGCGCCGGTGAAAAACTGCGCTGGCGCCTGCTGGAGGAACACGCGTGAGTGAAGACCATTTCGACGACGAACAGGAAGGTCAAGGCGGTGGTGGCGGTTCCCGTCATCCAATGGCCGCCAGGTTCCGTGGCTACCTGCCGGTTGTCGTCGACGTAGAAACCGGTGGCTTCAACTCGGCCACCGACGCCCTGCTGGAAATTGCTGCAACCACGATCGCCATGGATGAAAAGGGTTTTGTGTACCCCGATCACACCTACTTCTTCAGGGTCGAGCCTTTTGAAGGTGCGAACATCGAAGCGGCAGCCCTGGAGTTTACCGGGATCAAGCTCGATCACCCGCTGCGCATGGCCGTGAGTGAAGAAGCGGCGCTGAACGATATCTTCCGCGGCGTGCGCAAGGCACTCAAGGCCAACGGCTGCAAACGGGCGATCCTGGTTGGGCACAACAGCAGCTTCGACCTGGGCTTCCTCAATGCCGCGGTTGCGCGCCTGGACATGAAGCGTAACCCGTTTCATCCATTCTCCAGTTTCGATACCGCGACGCTCGCGGGCCTGGCTTACGGTCAAACCGTGCTGGCCAAGGCCTGTCAGGCCGCCGATATCGACTTCGACGGCCGCGAGGCGCATTCGGCCCGCTATGACACCGAGAAGACTGCCGAGCTGTTCTGCGGCATCGTCAACCGCTGGAAACAAATGGGTGGCTGGGAAGATTTCGACGATTGATTGAAGATTTTCTGCCCTTTGCTCTTTGTAGGAGCCGAGCTTGCTCGCGATGGTCGTGAACGATAACGCGGGCAGTCTGGATTCCTGCGGTGTTCTTGAGTCCATCGTCGGAGCGCCGCCCGGAGCATGCTCGCTCCTACAGGGGGCTTGCGTTTACTCCACCCATAAAAAAACCGGCCTCAAGGGCCGGTTTTTTTGTACCTGGAGCCTGTGCCTTACAGCGCAGCAGCGTGCTCGGTCAGGTAAGCCGCAACGCCTTCTGGCGAAGCGTTCATGCCTTTGTCGCCTTTTTTCCAGTTGGCAGGGCAAACTTCACCGTGCTCTTCGTGGAATTGCAAGGCGTCGACCAGACGCAGCAGCTCTTCCATGTTACGGCCCAGCGGCAGGTCGTTGATGATCTGCGAGCGGACAACGCCTTTATCGTCGATCAGGAATGCGCCACGGAATGCCACGCCGTCAGCGGACTGAACGTCGTAGGCCTTCATGACTTCCTGCTTGATGTCGGCAGCCATGGTGTAACGAACCGCGCCGATACCGCCGTCGTTAACCGGGGTGTTGCGCCATGCGTTGTGGGTGAAGTGCGAGTCGATCGACACAGCGACCACTTCAACGTTGCGCGCCTTGAACTCGGACATGCGGTTGTCCAGAGCGATCAGCTCCGACGGGCAAACGAAGGTGAAGTCCAGCGGGTAGAAGAACACCAGGCCGTATTTGCCTTTGATGGCCGACGACAGGGTGAAGCTGTCTACGATTTCGCCATTGCCGAGTACGGCCGGTACGGTGAAGTCAGGGGCTTGTTTGCCTACGAGTACGCTCATTGGATATCTCCTGGTGTAGAAGCGTTAAGAACAAGGTTTGCATCAGCCTGCCACCCTCAGGCGACAGCCCTGTGACACAAACCCGTTTCGAAAAGACCGGCCATCATACACCGCGTTTTTGGCCTGTCCGTAACGGTTTCTCCCCTGAGCGTAAAAAAGGACGAAGGGTCATCCGGTTGGCAGCCTCCTACGGATCAACCGTTCGTCAGACCTGGCAAAAAGTGTTCTCAAAGCACTTTGACAATCATTCTCGTTAACATTAAGATCCATCGCATTCGAGACATCAACAAGCGACGGTCTTCACTTATGTATGTTTGCCTCTGCACTGGCGTCACCGACGGCCAAATCCGCGACGCGATCTATGAAGGATGCTGCAGCTACAAGGAAGTGCGCCAAGCCACCGGCGTTGCCAGTCAATGCGGCAAATGTGCCTGCCTTGCCAAGGAAGTGGTCCGCGAGACCCTGACCAAGTTGCAAACGGCCCAGGCTGCGATCCCGTTTCCAGTTGAATTTACTGCAGCATAAATCCCGCATTTCAAAGAACCGGACTCATGTCCGGTTTTTTTATGTCTGCAAATCAACTGCTTAGGCTCTAGACGCAGAACACAAACATTCTTATTCCGATTAATTTTTATATATGATTCAATAACTTAGGTTTGACACTCTTAGTTGTGCGGCTCAAACTCTGCCTTATAGACAGCTAATACAGGGCAGGACCCCATTATGAAAGGCGACGTTACAGTCATCCAGCATCTCAACAAGATCCTTGCCAATGAACTGGTCGCGATCAATCAATACTTCCTGCATGCACGCATGTACGAAGATTGGGGCCTGAACAAGCTCGGCAAGCACGAGTACCACGAATCCATTGACGAGATGAAGCACGCGGACAAGCTGATCAAGCGCATCCTGTTCCTTGAAGGCCTGCCGAACGTCCAGGACCTGGGCAAGCTGCAAATCGGCGAGCACACCCAGGAGATGCTCGAGTGTGACCTGCGTATCGAGAAGACTGGCCATGCCGATCTGAAAGCGGCCATCGCCCATTGCGAAACAGCGGGCGATTTCGGCAGCCGTGAATTGCTTGAAGATATCCTTGAATCCGAAGAAGAACATATCGACTGGCTGGAAACCCAACTGGGCCTGATCGACAAGATCGGAATCGAGAACTACCTGCAATCGCAGATGGGCGACGACGAGTAGGTTCTACTCTGCCCGCCTCGATGTAACAGAAGGCCCCGCGCTCTTTTAAAGAGGTGGGGCTTTTTTGTTTCAGTTTGCAAGTGTCTCAACCGGCCCAGGGGATTTTTCCTAAAGCCTGCTCCCCACAAGTCGATAACCTGGCATCGATAGCCGTGGGTGATCCACTGATCGCCTCACCACCTTTTTCCACAGAAGGTTTTTATGTCCTCCACCAAAGCCCGCGCAGATTCACTTTCGCTTCTGCTGTTTACCTTGCGCAGCGGCAAGCTGATGGCGATCAACCTGCTCAAAGTCAGTGAAATCATCCCTTGCCCCCCACTGACCAAACTCCCCGAATCGCATCCCCACGTCAAAGGCATCGCCACCCTGCGCGGCACCTCGTTGTCGGTAATCGACCTCAGCCGCGCCATCGGTGAGCGTCCGCTGGAAGACCCTGACGGTGGGTGCCTGATCGTCACTGACGTCAGCCGCTCCAAGCAAGGCTTGCATGTACAGGCGGTGAGCAAGATCGTTCATTGCCTGACCACCGACATCCGTCCCCCCCCTTTTGGTTCTGGTGGTTCGCGCTCGTACATCACCGGCGTCACTTCGGTCGATGGCACCCTTGTGCAAGTGCTGGACATCGAGAAGGTCATCCATGGCATCGCCCCGGTCCCCATCGACATGGCGCCCACCGAGCTAAGCATGGAAGACGCAGAAATACTGGGCAGCGCTCGTATCCTGGTGGTCGATGACAGCCAGGTGGCGCTGCAGCAATCGGTGCACACCTTGCGCAACCTGGGCCTGCAATGCCATACGGCCCGCAGCGCCAGGGAAGCCATCGACTGCCTGCTGGACCTGCAAGGCACCGCCCAGCAGATCAACCTGATCGTCTCGGACATCGAAATGTCCGAAATGGATGGCTACGCCCTCACCCGTACCCTGCGTGAAACCCCGGACTTTGCGCACCTTTACGTGCTGCTGCATACCTCCCTGGACAGTGCGATGAACAGCGAAAAGGCGCGGCTTGCGGGGGCCAATGCGGTGCTGACCAAATTCTCTTCGCCGGAGCTGACCAAATGCCTGATCGACGCGGCCAAAGCTGTGGCCGAACAAGGTTGTTGAGTCTTGAACGAGCATTTCTGCTATCTCATGCGGCGCAGCCTCACGCGAGCCGTGCCCGCCCCCGCCTGGCCTGAGGGGATCGTCCTGACCGGCTACCGACCTGAACAGGCAGAAGAGGTTCACGACTTGCTGGAATTGGGTTACTCCCAGGGAGGCGGCCGCGTCCCGGCCCTGGACGAATGGCAACAACGATTTGAATCCGATCCTGAATATGATCCGGCCTTGTGCTTCATCGCCCTGGATGCCCAGGGTATCGCGGGTGTATGTCAGTGCTGGACCAGCGCCTACATCAAGGATCTGGTGGTGCATCCGCGGGCGCAAGGCCGCGGCTTGGGGCGAGCGTTGCTGCTCAATGCCTTCAAGGTGTTTCAACGGCGGCGCGAAGGGTATGTCGATTTGAAAGTGCTGGAAGACAACGTTCGCGCACAGCAGTTGTATGAAAGGGCTGGGATGCATGTAGTCCGCCGGGAACCAGTGCCGGTTTGACCGAGACCTTCAGGCATACTCAGGCCTTGGCCCACACCCGCCCAAGGATTCCCGAACCATGAAAGCCGTCACCCTCACCTTCGTTTGCCTCGCGGCCCTCGCCGCCCAGGCCCAGGCCTCCAGCCCCGACGCCTGGGCCGCCTTCGACAAAGCCGTACTCGCCAGCTGCACCAAGGCCAGCGGTCTCGCCAATGCCAAACCCGTCGGCAACGCCGCGCAGTTCGATGATCGGGTCGGCTATACCGCCCTGCTGCTGCAAGGCCAGTACCCGCAAAAGCACATGAAAGGCCGACAAGGCACTGAACTGTGCCTCTACAACAAGAAAAGCAAAACAGCCTACGTGACCGAGTGGGACTCCATACGGCCAAACTGACGCCGCTGTCAGTCAGCAGTCACTTTCCTGACCGGGTCACAGGGATATAACGTAGATAGACAAAGCTGCGCACACTTCCACTTTCCGACCCGGCGCCCCTCTCGCATGCGAACTCAGAAAAAAACCGTTGTTATTGCAGCCTTTCTGATCGTGCTGGCAGCGCTGGGTGCGTGGTACCTGGGCAAACCCTCCGCAGCCCGGGTGGCGGCACCGACCGCCATCCCGGTGCGCGTGGTCAACGTGGTCGAAAAAGACGTCCCCCGCTACGTCAGCGGCATCGGTTCAGTGTTATCGCTGCACAGCGTGGTAGTTCGTCCGCAAATCGATGGCATCCTCACCAGGATCCTGGTCAAGGAAGGCCAATTGGTGAGCAAGGGCGACCTGCTGGCCACGATCGACGACCGATCGATCCGCGCCGGCCTGGACCAGGCCAGGGCGCAACTGGGCGAAAGCCAGGCGCAACTGCAAGTGGCCCAGGTCAACCTCAAGCGCTACAAACTGTTGAGCGTCGACGACGGGGTGTCCAAACAGACCTACGACCAGCAACAAGCGCTGGTCAACCAGCTAAAGGCCACGGCCCAAGGCAACCAGGCTTCGATTGACGCAGCTCAGGTGCAATTGTCGTACACACAGATTCGCTCCCCGGTCAGCGGTCGCGTCGGTATTCGTACGGTGGATGAAGGCAACTTCCTGCGCATGACGGACACCCAGGGACTGTTCACGGTGACCCAGATCGACCCTATCGCCGTGGAATTCTCCCTGCCGCAGCAAATGCTGCCGACCCTGCAAGGCCTGATCAACGATCCACAACATGCCAAGGTCAAGGCCTACATCGGTGCCGACACCGACGGTGAAACCGGCAACCTGCTGGGCGAAGGCCACTTGACCCTGATCGACAACCAGATCAACGCCAACACCGGCACCATCCGCGCCAAGGCCGAATTCGATAATCCCGGGCAAAAACTCTGGCCCGGCCTGCTGGTGACGGTAAAGATCCAGACAGCGCTGGATAAAGATGCGCTGGTCGTACCGCCCACCGTCGTGCAGCGTGGCCTCGATCAGCACTTCGTCTATCGGGTGAATGGCAACAAGGTCGAAACCGTACCGGTGCAGATGGTTCATCAAAGTAGCGGTCAGAGCATCATCAAAGGGGTGAAACCCGGTGACGTGCTGGTCAGTGACGGCCAGTCGCGGCTCAAGCCCGGTGCTACCGTGCAAGTACTCACCGACCCGCCGCAGGTCGTAAAATCGGAGTCGGCGCCATGAAAGGCCACGGTTCGGTATCCGCCTGGTGCATCGATCACCCTGTGGCGACGATTCTGCTGACGTTTTCCCTGGTGCTGCTGGGGGCGATTGCCTTCCCGCGCCTGTCCATCGCGCCGCTTCCGCAAGCAGAATTTCCGACGATACAGGTGGCCGCGCAACTGCCGGGGGCCAGCCCGGAAACCATGGCCTCATCGGTGGCCACCCCCCTTGAAGTGCAGTTCAGCGCCATTCCCGGCGTGACGCAAATGACCTCGAGCAGCGCCCTGGGCTCAACCAACCTGACCCTGCAATTCACCCTCGACAAGAGCATCGATACCGCCGCCCAGGAGGTCCAGGCAGCGATCAACACCGCGGCAGGCAAACTGCCCAAGGACATGCCGAACCTGCCGACCTGGCGCAAGGTCAATCCGGCCGACAGCCCGGTACTGATCCTCAGCGTCAACTCGTCCCTGATGCCCGGCCCGGAGCTCAGCGACCTGGTGGAAACCCTGTTGTCCCGTCAGATCAGTCAGATCGACGGTGTCGGCCAGGTCGTGATTACCGGCCAGCAACGTCCGGCGATTCGTGTCCAGGTCTCGGCAGACAAACTCGCCGCCATTGGCCTGACCCTCGCCGATATTCGCCTGGCGATCCAGCAGACCAGCCTCAACCTGGCCAAAGGTGCGCTGTATGGGGAGTCGAGCATCTCGACCCTGTCCACCAACGACCAGTTGTTCCATCCTGAGGAATACAACCAACTGATCGTTTCCTACAAGGATGGCGCACCGGTCCATCTCAGGGATGTCGCCAAAGTCGTCAACGGCTCGGAAGATGCCTACGTCCAGGCTTGGGCGGGCACCCAACCGGGCGTCAACCTGGTGATATTCCGCCAACCGGGGGCCAACATTGTCGAGACCGTGGACCGCATTCAAGCGGCGCTTCCGGGCCTGGAAGCGATGCTCCCGGCTTCGGTGCAGGTCAAGACACTGATTGACCGCACGCAAACTATCCGCGCTTCGCTGCATGAAGTGGAAATCACCCTGCTGATCGCGATCATGCTGGTGGTGGCGGTGATGGCGCTGTTCCTGCGCCAACTGTCGGCAACCCTGATCGTGTCGGCAGTACTGGGGGTTTCACTGATCGCCAGTTTCGCCTTGATGTACGTGATGGGCTTCAGCCTGAACAACCTGACGCTGGTGGCAATCGTGGTGGCCGTGGGGTTTGTGGTCGACGATGCGATCGTGGTGGTGGAAAACATCCACCGCCACCTGGAGGCTGGCGACGGCATGCGCGAGGCCGCGATCAAGGGCGCCGGAGAAATCGGCTTCACGGTGGTATCGATCAGTTTCTCGCTGGTCGCGGCGTTCATTCCGCTGCTGTTCATGGGGGGCGTGGTCGGACGCCTGTTCAAGGAGTTCGCCCTGACCGCCACCTCCACCATCATGATTTCGGTGGTCGTGTCGCTGACGTTGGCGCCCACCCTGGCAGCGCTGTTCATGCGCGCGCCGGTGCATCACGCCCACGACAAGCCCGGCTTCGGCGAACGCCTGCTGGCGCTGTACGAAAAAGGCCTGCGCCGCGCGCTCGCTCACCAGAAGTTGATGATCGGCGTATTCGGTCTGTCGCTGGCCCTGGCCGTCGCCGGTTACATTTTTATTCCCAAGGGCTTCTTCCCGATCCAGGACACCGGGTTCGTCCTCGGCACAACCGAAGCCGCCGCCGATATTTCCTACGGCGACATGGTGAAAAAACACTTGGCGATGGCTGAAATCGTCGCTGCCGACCCCGCCGTCGAGACCTTCTCGCACTCGGTCGGGGTGTCGGGCAGCAACCAGACCATCGCCAACGGCCGCTTCTGGATCGCCTTGAAAAAACGCGGCGACCGCGATGTTTCAGCCAGCGAGTTCATCGACCGTATTCGCCCGCAATTGATGAAAGTTCCGGGCATCGTCCTGTATCTGCGCGCCGGGCAAGACATCAACCTCAGCTCCGGCCCGAGCCGGGCCCAGTACCAGTACGTGCTCAAGAGCAACGACGGTGCAATCCTGAGCACCTGGACCCAGCGCCTGACGGAAAAACTGCGCGGCAACCCGGCCTTTCGCGACATTTCCAATGACCTGCAACTGGGCGGCAGCATCACTCATATCACTATCGACCGCAGCGCCGCAGCACGCTTTGGCCTGACGGCCAGCGATGTCGACGAAGCGCTGTACGACGCCTTCGGCCAGCGCCAGATCAACGAATTCCAGACCCAGATCAATCAGTACAACGTGATCCTGGAACTGGACACGCGCCAGCGCGGCAAGGCCGAAAGCCTCAACTACTTCTATCTGCGCTCGCCCCTGAGCGGGGAAATGGTGCCGCTGTCGGCCCTGGCGAAATTCGATGCGCCCACGGTGGGGCCGCTGTCCATCGCCCACGACGGCATGTTCCCGGCCGCCAACCTGTCATTCAACCTGGCGCCCGGTGTGGCGCTGGGCGATGCGGTGATCATGCTCAACAAGGCCAAGGTCGACATCGGCATGCCAACGGCCATTAGCGGTAACTTCCAGGGCGCGGCCCAGGCGTTCCAGAGTTCGCTGGCCAGTCAGCCATGGTTGATCCTCGCGGCGCTGGTGGCGGTGTACATCATTCTCGGCGTGCTCTACGAGAGCTTCGTCCACCCGCTGACGATCATCTCGACACTGCCCTCGGCCGGGTTGGGCGCGGTGATCATGCTGTGGATCTGCGGCCAGGACTTTTCGATCATGGCGCTGATCGGGCTGGTGCTACTGATCGGCATCGTCAAGAAAAACGGCATCCTGATGATCGACTTCGCGCTCGACGCGCAGCGCAAGGGTGGCCTGGCGCCGGAGGAAGCGATCTTCCAGGCGTGCCTCACGCGGTTCCGCCCGATCATCATGACCACCCTCGCCGCCCTGCTCGGCGCCCTGCCACTGATGCTCGGCTATGGCACCGGCGCCGAACTGCGCCAACCCCTGGGGATCGCGGTGGTCGGCGGCCTGCTGGTGAGCCAGGCACTGACGCTGTTCACCACGCCGGTCATATACTTGTGGCTGGAGCGGCTATTTCATCGACCTAAACCTACAGCGCTGTCGGCGCTGGCGACCACAGACTGAGGCGGGGTCATGCGCGTCCTGATTATCGAAGACGAAGAAAAAACCGCGGATTATCTGCACCGCGGCCTGACGGAACAGGGTTACACCGTGGACCTGGCCCGCGATGGCGTGGAAGGCCTGCACCTGGCGCTGGAAAGCGACTACGCGGTGATCGTCCTCGACGTGATGCTGCCGGGCCTGGACGGCTTCGGCGTATTGCGCGCCTTGCGTGCGCGCAAACAAACGCCAGTGATCATGCTCACCGCCCGCGAACGGGTCGAAGACCGCATCAAGGGCTTGCGCGATGGTGCCGACGATTACCTGGGCAAGCCATTTTCCTTCCTCGAGTTGGTGGCACGCCTGCAAGCGCTGACCCGGCGCAGCGGTGGCCACGAGCCGGTGCAAGTGAGCATCGCCGACCTGTGGATAGATTTGATCAGTCGCAAGGCCACTCGCGCCGGCACACGCCTGGACCTGACGGCCAAGGAGTTTTCGCTGCTCAGTGTGCTGGCCCGTCGCCAGGGTGAAATCCTGTCGAAGACGGCCATCGCCGAAATGGTCTGGGACATCAATTTCGACAGCGACGCCAACGTCGTCGAAGTCGCGATCAAGCGCTTGCGAGCCAAGCTCGATGGGCCATTCGAAGAGAAATTGCTGCACACGATTCGTGGCATGGGTTATGTGCTGGAGAGCCGTGGTGTCCAGTAATAGCATTGCGCTGCGCCTGAGCGGGATGTTCACCCTGGTGGCGTTGCTGGTGTTCCTGTTGATCGGCTGGGCGCTGTACCAACAGGTCGACAAAGGTTTGGGGTTGTTGCCCGAAGCCGAACTGGACGCGCGCTACAGCGTGCTCGAATCGACCGTCGGCCGTTACGGCACGCCCGAGCACTGGGTGAAGATCAATAACAAGCTCAAGCTGCTCGGCGAAGAAGACAAGCGCATCAGTTTCTGGATCGTCAGCGGCGATCCCCAGTACGAATACGGCAATCCGACCCCGAGCATCCGTGCCTTCGCCGAAGGACCGTTGGGCATGCGCGACATGCAACTGGCGGATCACCCCTACCCGTTGAAAGTGCTGGTCAGCCAGTTCCCGGCCAAGGACCAGCGCCCGCCCCTGCGCTTCATGATCGGTATCGACACCGAAACTTTTTATCATACCCAGCACCAGTTGCTGATCGCCCTGATCAGCTTGGCGGTTATCGGCGTGCTGATGGCCTCGGCGCTGGGCTACTGGGTGGCGCGGATCGGGCTCAAGCCATTGATCAAGCTATCCCAGGAAGCCCAGCGCCTGGCCCCGCCATTGCGTTCAGGTCGCTTGCGTTTGTCGTCGCTACCCCCTGAGTTGAATCAGTTCGTCGACTCGTTCAACTCGACACTGGAACGGGTCGAACAGGCCTACTCGCGCCTGGAATCGTTCAACGCCGATGTCGCCCATGAACTGCGCTCGCCGCTGACCAACCTGATCGGCCAGACCCAGGTCGCGCTTACACGCGGGCGTTCGGCGGAACACTATTTCGAGGTGCTGCAATCGAACCTTGAAGAACTTGAACGGCTGCGCTCGATCATCAATGACATGCTGTTCCTGGCCAGCGCCGACCAAGGCAGCAAGGCCACCAAACTGACCTCCACTTCTCTGGCCGAGGAAGTGGCGACGACTCTGGATTACCTGGATTTCATTCTCGAGGATGCCCAGGTTCAGGTTCAGGTCAGCGGCGATGCCCAGGTGCGAATCGAGATCGCCCACCTGCGCCGGGCCTTGATCAACCTGCTCAACAACGCCGTGCAGCACACCGGCCCCGGACAAGTCATCGAGGTGCGAATCGAAGCAGGCGAGCACCAGGTCAGCATCGGCGTCGCCAACCCCGGTTCACCGATTTCCAGCGAGCACCTGCCACGCCTGTTCGAACGCTTTTACCGGGTCGATGCCTCGCGCAGCAACAGTGGCAACAACCACGGGTTGGGCCTGGCCATCGTCAAGGCGATTGCCCTGATGCATGGCGGCGATGTGTTCGTGCGCAGCGACCATGGCATGAATACCTTTGGCATGCATTTGCCCGTCTGATTCACGCGGCCCCTCGCC
Organism: Pseudomonas sp. V98_8; assembly: GCF_029967975.1. Classification (NCBI taxonomy): domain Bacteria; kingdom Pseudomonadati; phylum Pseudomonadota; class Gammaproteobacteria; order Pseudomonadales; family Pseudomonadaceae; genus Pseudomonas; species Pseudomonas sp. V98_8. The sequence continues at coordinate 91,184 of NZ_JASCAE010000006.1, read as the reverse complement.
ACAGGGTTGCTCACTTATCCACTTTTGCTCTTTGCGTAACAGTCCTTTCATGAATCCGCTCTTTTTCCTTTCCTCCAAGCCCCTTATCTTTGCCCGCACCAAACAGCACTTGCCAAGCAAGAAGGTTTAAAAGATGTCCAACAGTATGGGTATTGCCAGCGCTTTCGTTCTGTCTTCTCTGTTCCTGTCTCCGTTCGCCATGGCCGAAGAGTCGCAGGCCTTCGTCGCGCAAAATGCCGCCCGGGCCGCAGCCTACGAAGAGCACCAGATCGAGATGACCGCCAAAGCCCAGGAGGCCACCCAAGCCCCACAAGCGTCGAGCGTCCAGGCCAAGCAAGCTGAGAAAGACAGCTGATCGCCGCGCACCGCTCCAGTTTCCCTCGACACTTTTCAACGGCTCTTCCCATTGAAAAGTTGTCTTCAAAGCCGCTGCTATCAGCGGCTTTTTTTCGTTGTGGTTTTAACACCCGCTGCGTCCTTTTTTCGCCAACAGGACACCTCTGCGACTGCAAGAAAAGTGCTGTTCCCCGCTGACCCAGGAGCTTTACCCCCCGTGCGTTTCCCACTCAGTTCACCTGCGCTGTTCGTTGCAATCGCTGCAACGATGACGGCCAATGCTCACGCCACCGACAATTCAGCTGCCCATGGTTTCGCCGAAGACGCCAGCCTCACCCTCAACGCGCGCAACTACTACATGAACCGCAACCGCCAGCAGCAGGCTGATGACAATATTGAATGGGGCCAGGGTTTCCTGGGTATCTTCGAGTCGGGCTTCACTGAAGGTCGCGTCGGGTTCGGCTTCGACGCCCATGCGATGCTCGGGCTCAAGCTAGACGGTGGTGGCGGCACGGACAATTCGAGCATCCTGCCGGTCAGCGATGGCAACGGCAAAGCACCGGGCTCGTTCTCCACCGCAGGCGGCACCCTGAAAATGCGTGCCTTCGATACCGAATTGAAGGCCGGTGACCTGTTTCTCGCCAATCCGGTGATTGCCGGCGGTGAGACCCGCATGTTGCCGCAGACGTTTCGCGGCGTCAGCCTGACCAACCACAGCTTCGACGGCTGGCTGATAGAGGGTGGGCAAGCGAGCTTCACCAAGCCGTATAACCAAAGCGGCCATACCCGCATCGGTACGTCCTACGGCACCTTGGCCGAAGGTGACGAGAGTCGCCATCTCAACTGGGCAGGCGTGGCCTGGAGCAGTCTGCCCGGCTTGAGCAGCAGCCTGTATGCCGCCGAGCTCAAGGACATTTGGAACCAGTACTACTACGACCTCGATTACACCTATGCGCTCAACGAGGTGGTCAGCCTCAACCCAGGCCTGCACTTCTATCACACGCAAGACACCGGTGACGCGCTGCTCGGCCACATCGATAACAACACCTACAGCCTGCATTTCACCCTCGGCATCGGCAATCACAGCGTCACCACTGCTTACCAGCGAGTCAATGGCAACACCCCATTCGACTACATCAGCCAGGGTGATAGCGTATTCCTCGACAACTCCCAGCAATACTCGGACTTCAACGGCCCCAACGAACGCTCATGGAAACTCAAGTACGCCTATGACTTTGTCGGACTCGGCCTGCCGGGACTGACCTGCGCGCTGTCCTACTCCCGAGGCAAGCTGGACCTGACCAAAGTCGATCCAGACAGCCCAGGGTACAGCGCTTGGTATAGCGCCGATGGCAAAAACGCCAGGCACTGGGAGCGCGACATCGAACTCAAGTACGTGGTCCAGGCTGGCCAGGCGAAAAACCTTGCCCTACGCCTGCAATGGGCAACCAACCGGGGTGGCAAAGGTTATGGCGCACTGGATCAGGACACTGACGAATACCGGGTGATTTTCGACTACCCGCTCAATGTCTTCTAAGCTTCAGTAAACAAAAGGCCGGCACGTTTTGCTGGCCTTTTTTTATCCGGAGTGCGCAGGGAGGCGGTGGATATGACGGGTGTCCGGGACACTGCCCGATTCTTGTAAAAGAATGTTCCCGACGCCTAGACAGCAGAAGCCAGAACCATGAGCGAGCGCAGCGCGACATTTCACCCCACAACCCCATCCACGCGTTCCGAGCGATTGGTGATTGTCGGCAGCGTCTTGATGGTGATTGCCATCCTCGGCATCGTGGCGTTCCTGCTGGTGCGTGAACGCGCCAATGCCGAACTGTCAGCCAGTCGCTCCGCGGCCAACATCGTGCAATTGATCGAAGCCGACGTCCTGCGCAACGTCGAGCTCTATGACGTCTCCTTGCTCGGCTTGATCGCGGCCTCGCGTCGTGAAGACCTCATGCACGTTTCCCCGCAGATCCGTCACCTGGCCTTGTTCGATCGCGCCACCGCGGCGCCGTACAAGGGTGACATCCTGTTGCTCGACCAGCAGGGCAACGTAGTCGCCGACTCGGCTTCGCGAGAACCCAGGGCAGGCAACTTTGCCGACCGCGAGTATTTCCTGTCCCACGTGAACAACAGCGACCCGGGCATGTTCATCAGCCGTCCTTTTCAGTCCCAGTTGCTCAACAACGAATGGCGCATCAGCTTCAGCCGCCGAATCAGTGGCGCCCAGGGCGAGTTCCTTGGGGTCGCCGAAGCGGCCATGCGCCTGAGCTACTTCGAACAGCTGTTCAACAGCTTGAATATCGGTCCTGACAGCTCGATCAGCCTGATCAACAAGGATGGAATTCTCCTCGCCCAAGTCCCACGCATGGGCGAAGACCTGACCGGCTCGGACTTCAGCAGCCGCCCCAACTTCCAGCGCATCGTCAAGGAAGGCAACGGCAGCTTCAGCAGTGTCTCGAGTCGCTACCAGGATCAACGGCTCTACACATTTTCCCAGGTTGGCAATCTGCCGCTGATTGTTATCGTGGCGCTGTCGGGCGCAGAAGTGTTTGCTTCATGGCAACGCACGGCGCTGGTGGTCAGCCTGGCCACAATTGCGCTGTGTGCGTGCCTGCTGTGGCTGACCTGGTTGCTCTGCCGCGAACTGCGCCTGCGCCACCACGCCGAACTGGAACTGGCGCAACTGGCCGCCACCGACGCCTTGACCGGGCTGGCGAACCGCCGCACGCTGGACCAGACGTTGCGTCATGAGTGGTTTCGCGCCCAGCGTTCCGGCAAGCCATTGTCGCTGCTGATGATCGACGCCGATCACTTCAAGGCCTTCAACGATCGTCATGGCCATCAAGCCGGCGATGAGGCCTTGCGCGCAGTATCCAATGTGTTGCGCACCCACGTAAGACGGCCTGCCGACCTGGTCGCGCGCTACGGTGGCGAGGAGTTTTCGGTGGTCCTGCCGGAAACCGATATGGCGGGCGCACAACAGATCGCCGAGCGCATTCGTGAGGCCGTCGAGCAGCTACCGCCGATCGACGGAACCGACTCGCCGATTACCGTGAGCATTGGCATCAGCACCTGGAATGCCTGCTCCGACATCAACCTGGAGGTGCTGATGTTCGCCGCCGACAAAGCGCTGTATCAAGCCAAGGAGACCGGGCGCAATAGGGTGGTAGCCTTGTAGTGGATAGCGATGAACATCCGCACACATAAAAAAAGGCCACCCGAAGGCAGCCTTTAAAAAACTAGAGAGGTTTTTTACTTACACGGCCGCTACAGGGCGCATGTAAGAGATCGGTGCGGTGCTGGCGTCTTCGAACGTCACGACTTCCCAGGCATCTGTCTGCTCAATCAACTTGCGCAGCAGCTGGTTGTTCAGTGCGTGGCCGGACTTGAAGCCCTTGAACTCACCAATCAGGCTATTGCCCAGCAGGTAGAGGTCACCAATTGCATCGAGGATCTTGTGTTTCACGAATTCGTCTTCGTAGCGAAGGCCGTCTTCGTTCAATACACCATCAGCGTCGACCACAATAGCGTTTTCAACGCTGCCGCCGAGTGCGAGGTTGTGCTTGCGCAGGTACTCGATGTCACTCATGAAACCAAAGGTACGGGCGCGGCTGACTTCTTTTACGAACGAAGTGCTGGAAAAATCCACGCTTGCACTTTGTGTGCGGTCACGGAAAACCGGGTGATCGAAATCGATCTCGAAGCTCACCTTGAAACCTTCGAAAGGGACGAAAGTGGCGCGCTTGTCGCCGTCTTCCACAGTCACTTCACGCAGGATGCGGATGAACTTCTTGGCGGCGTCCTGCTCTTCCAGGCCAGCCGACTGAATCAGGAATACGAAAGGTCCAGCGCTGCCATCCATGATCGGGACTTCGGACGCGGAGAGCTCGACGTAGGCGTTATCGATGCCCAGGCCAGCCATGGCCGAGAGCAAGTGCTCCACCGTATCCACTTTGACGTCACCGTTGACCAGCGTGGTCGACATGGTGGTTTCGCCAACGTTTTCTGCGCGTGCAGGGATCTGCACCACGGGATCGAGGTCGGCACGACAAAACACAATGCCGGTGTCGATCGGCGCAGGCTTGAGGGTCAGGTATACCTTCTCCCCGGAGTGCAGACCTACACCTGTGGCACGGATAATATTTTTCAGTGTGCGTTGTTTAATCATGGCTTGGGCCGCTTCAGCGCAAATTGCGAACTGGTATCAACAAAGGCTGGCGATGATAGCAGACCACGCCTTTGCTGAACACCAATCACCTTCATAGCCCTGATACATTTCATCAATCGGCCTGACGACGCAGGAATGCCGGGATGTCCAGGTAGTCCAGATCATCTTGCGGATTCATCTTCGCGGCAGCCGCAGCACCGGCCTGGGCCTGGTTGCGCATGACGGTCGGACGGTCCAGGTCACGGTAGTTCACCGCTGGAGCTTCTTGACGAACAGGGGCCTGTTGTTGCGGCTGGGAAGCCATCGACGTGTGGACGGTATTGTCGATGATCTTCACCGGCTTCTCGATTTTAGCGCCCAAACCGGTAGCAACGACAGTCACGTGCAGCTCGTCGCGCATGTCTGGATCGATAACGGTACCGACCTTGACCATGGCGTGCTCGGAAGCGAAGGCTTCGATGATGCTACCCACGTCGGAGTACTCACCCAGGGACAGGTCAGGACCGGCGGTGATGTTCACCAGGATGCCGCGTGCACCTTGCAGGTTCACGTCTTCGAGCAACGGGTTGCGAATGGCCGCTTCGGTGGCCTCGCGTGCACGGTTCGGACCGCTGGCGCAGCCAGTGCCCATCATCGCCATGCCCATTTCGCTCATCACGGTACGGACGTCGGCAAAGTCGACGTTGATCATGCCCGGGCGCTTGATGATGTCGGAAATACCGCGAACGGCACCGGCCAGTACATCGTCAGCCTTGGCGAAAGCCGACAAGAGGCTGGCGTCCTTACCGAGGATGGTCAGCAGCTTCTCGTTCGGAATGGTGATCAACGAGTCGACGCTTTCCGACAGCAGGCGGATGCCTTCATCGGCGATCTGCATGCGCTTGCGACCTTCGAACGGGAACGGACGGGTCACCACCGCAACGGTGAGAATCCCCATTTCCTTGGCCACTTCGGCAATGATCGGCGCAGCACCGGTACCGGTACCACCGCCCATGCCAGTGGTGATGAACACCATGTTGGTGCCCTGCAGGACTTCGGCAATGCGCTCACGATCTTCGAGAGCGGCCTGACGACCTACTTCAGGGTTGGCACCCGCGCCCAGGCCTTTGGTCACGCCGGTACCCAGTTGCAGGATGGTCCGCGCGCCAATGCTCTTGAGCGCCTGGGCATCAGTGTTGGCGCAGATGAACTCGACGCCTTCAATGTTGCTCTTGACCATGTGATTCACGGCATTGCCGCCGCCACCGCCGACACCGATAACTTTAATAACCGGGCTTGCGGGGATGTTGTCTACGAGTTCGAACATTTTCCCTCTCCTTTACGTTCTCTAGTTTTTTCGCCTACTGCCTGTATCTACAACGGTGTTGCGGTGCTGCGGTAAATCTTAGAAATTGCCCTGGACCCAGCTCTTGATGCGATCGAGCAAGGCACCTTTGGGTTCTTCGTTGCTGAAGCTGTCGCGGCTACCGATACCCGAGAACGAGATGCCGTCGGATTGCTTCTGCAGGCCGTACATCAACAGGCCAACGCCCGTGGAATAGATCGGGTTGCGCACCACGTCATCCAGGCCCTTGACGCCGTGGGGCACACCCAGGCGCACCGGCATGTGGAAGATTTCCTCGGCCAGTTCAGTGGCGCCTTCCATCTTCGCGGTACCGCCAGTCAGCACGATGCCGGCCGGGATCAGGTCTTCGTAGCCACTGCGACGCAGCTCCGCCTGGATCAGCGTGAACAGTTCGTCGTAACGCGGCTCGACCACTTCGGCCAAGGCCTGGCGGGACAGCTCGCGCGGCGGACGGTCGCCGACGCTCGGGACCTTGATGGTTTCACCGGCGCCCGCCAGTTTGGCCAGGGCACAGGCGTAGCGGATCTTGATTTCTTCGGCGTACTGGGTCGGAGTGCGCAACGCCATCGCGATGTCGTTGGTCACCTGGTCGCCCGCAATCGGGATCACCGCGGTGTGACGGATCGCGCCTTCGGTGAAGATCGCGATGTCGGTGGTGCCGCCACCGATGTCCACCAGGCACACGCCCAGCTCTTTCTCGTCGTCGGTCAGCACGGAATAAGCCGAAGCGAGTTGCTCGAGGATGATGTCGTCGATTTCCAGGCCGCAGCGACGCACACATTTTTCAATGTTCTGTGCGGCGTTGACGGCGCAGGTGACCACGTGGACCTTGGCTTCCAGGCGCACACCGGACATGCCCAGTGGCTCGCGGACGCCTTCCTGGTTATCGATCACGTAATCCTGCGGCAAGGTGTGCAGCACCCGCTGGTCCGCCGGGATCGCCACGGCCTGGGCGGCGTCGAGTACGCGCTCAAGGTCGGCGGAGCTGACTTCGCGATCACGAATTGCCACGATGCCGTGGGAGTTCAGGCTGCGGATATGGTTGCCGGCCACGCCGACAAACGCCGAGTGGATACGGCAGCCAGCCATCAGCTGCGCTTCTTCGATGGCGCGCTGGATCGACTGCACGGTGGACTCGATGTTCACCACCACGCCTTTCTTCAGGCCTCGGGACGGATGGGTGCCGATCCCGACGATTTCCAGCGTGCCGTCGTCCGAGACCTCGCCGACCAGCGCCACCACCTTGGAGGTGCCGATATCGAGACCGACGATCATTTTGCCGCTTTGCACGTTTGCCATGGGGTCCTGCCTCTCTTAATTCTTCGCGACAGCGGGTTGGGCTGTCGTCGGCGCTACTGGTTCCCGCCAGCCAACAGCGAGGCCGTTGGCGTAGCGCAGATCGATGCGCGCAATGTTCGTAATCTGCTCTTTGAGCGTCTTGTCATAGATGGCAATGAAACGGCGCATCTTTTCCACCAGGTTGCCGCGTCCCAGCAGCAGTTCGATCCCGGGCCCGGCACTGCCAGGGCCGGTCGTCAGGAACCAGCTGCCTCGTTCACGCAACTCCAGGCGCGCAATCGAGAAGCCCAATGGCCTGAGCAACTGGCTCAGTACCTGATATTGCTGCATCACCTGCTGTTGGGCCCGCTGCGGACCAAACAACTGCGGCAAGTGTTCGTAGTTGGCCAGCTCGCGCGGGGTAAACGCCTGCCCCTGGTTATTCAGCAGCGATTCGTCGCCCCAACGGGCCACCGGCAGTTGTTCTTCCAGGCGAATCACCACTTGATCCGGCCACACCCTGCGCACTTCGGCGTGGGCAATCCATGGCATCGTTTCAAGCTCGGTGCGCATGCTCTCAAGGTCGATGGTAAAGAAGCTCGCCGCCACAAACGGGGCGATTCGCTGCTGCACCGCTTGCTGGCTGATGTAGCTCAGGTCGCCCTGCACCGCGATCTTGGTGATCGGTCGATCGGCGTACGGCAATAAACGCTGCGCGCCCTCATAAGTACCGAACCCCAACGCGACCAGCAGCACTGGCCAGAACAGCGCTTTGACAAAGCCAAAGTTGGCTTTCGGCAGGCGCGCGGACATCGGCTCTTTGGCCACCATTCGGCTGGCACCCCGCGGCACCGGCTTGCGGCCGGGTGCGGGAGGCTGATGTCTCAACTGTGCGCCTTGCATGGTCTTAACCTCGCGGCTCTTGCTTGCCGAAGCTCTCGGCCAGAATGGCCAAAACCAATTGCTGGAAATCCAGGCCGGCAGCACGGGCCGCCATCGGCACCAGGCTGTGATCGGTCATGCCCGGTGCAGTGTTGACTTCCAGGAACCAGAATTGCCCCTCGGCGTCCTGCATTACGTCCGCCCTGCCCCAACCGGCGATACCCAAGGCTTCACAGGCTTTCGCCGTGAGGTCCATGAGTTCCTTTTCCTTGGCGCTGTCCAGGCCGCACGGAATGCGGTACTGGGTATCGTTGGCGATGTACTTGGCGTCGTAGTCGTAGAAACTGTGCGTCGTGCCCAGGGCAATTGGAGGCAACACCTGGTCACGCAGGGTGGCGATGGTGAACTCCGGACCGTGAATCCATTGCTCGACCAACACTTGCGAATCGTAGGTACTGGCCGCTTTCCAGGCGTCGATCAATTCAGACGCGGAACTCACTTTGGCCATCCCGATACTTGAACCTTCATGGGCCGGTTTGACGATCAAAGGGAAGCCCAGTTCCGTCGCCGCCGAAATACAATCGGCTTCGCTACTCAGTACCGCGTGACGTGGCGTCGGAATGCCCAGGCTGTGCCAGACCTGCTTGGTGCGCAGCTTGTCCATGGCCAGCGCCGAGGCGAGGATGCCGCTGCCGGTGTAGGGAATCCCCAGGCACTCGAGCAGGCCCTGCATGCTGCCGTCTTCACCGCCACGGCCGTGGAGGATGATGAAGGCGCGATCGATCTTTTCGTTCAGCAGACGCTGCAACAGGTCATCGCCGACGTCGAGGCCGAACGCATCCACGCCTGCACTGAGCAGCGCATCGAGAACGGCGTTACCCGACTTCAGTGACACTTCGCGTTCGGCACTCTTGCCGCCGAACAGCACGGCGACGCGACCAAAGTCTTTCGGCGCGACGGTGCTGGCGAGGTTGGCGTAGGCAGCAGTCATTTCAACTTCCCCTCCACCGATGCAACGACGGCACCGGCGAACAACTCACTTTTCAACAGTTTCGGTGCGAGACCGCCGATATCACCGGCGCCCTGGCACAGCAGGATGTCACCGGCACGCAACAGCGGCTTGACCAGCGGCGCGAGGTCGACACCGCGCTCGATGTAGATCGGGTCGAGCTGGCCACGCTGGCGGATGCTGTTGCACAGCTTGCGGCTGTCGGCACCAGGTATCGGTTCTTCACCGGCCGGATAGACTTCCATCAGCAGCAGGACGTTGGCGTCGGCCAGTACATTGACGAAGTCGTCGTACAGGTCGCGCGTACGGCTGTAACGGTGCGGCTGGTAGACCATCACCAGGCGACGCTCCGGCCAGCCGCCGCGCACGGCCTTGATCACCGCGGCGACTTCGGTCGGGTGGTGACCGTAATCGTCCACCAGCATCACCTGGCCACCGTCCACCGGCAGTTCGCCGTAGACCTGGAAGCGTCGGCCAACACCCTGGAACCCGGACAGGCCCTGGACGATGGCTTCATCGCTGACGCCTTCGTCGGTGGCGATGCAGATGGTTGCCAGGGCGTTCAATACGTTGTGGTTGCCCGGCATGTTCACCGAGACATCCAGTGGCTCGCGGTCAGGGCGCAGCACGGTGAAGAACGTCTGCATGCCTTGCTGGCGCACATTGATGGCGCGCACGTCGCAGTCTTCGCCGAAGCCGTAGGTGACGGTCGGACGCTTGACCTGCGGGAGGATTTCACGCACCACCGGATCGTCCAGGCACACCACCGCCAGGCCGTAGAAAGGCAGGTTATGCAGGAACTCGACGAAGGTTTTCTTCAATTTGTTGAAGTCACCGTCGTAGGTCGCCATGTGATCGGCGTCGATGTTGGTGACCACGGCCACCAGCGGCTGCAAGTGCAGGAAGCTGGCGTCGCTTTCGTCGGCTTCGGCGATCAGGTAGCGGCTGGTACCGAGCTGGGCATTGGTGCCAGCTGCATTCAGGCGGCCACCGATGACGAACGTCGGGTCCAGGCCGCCGGCGGCGAAGACGGAGGCGATCAGGCTGGTGGTGGTGGTCTTGCCGTGGGTACCGGCAACGGCGATGCCGTGGCGATAACGCATCAGCTCGGCGAGCATTTCCGCCCGAGGCACGACCGGGATACGACGTTCCAGCGCGGTGGCGACTTCCGGGTTGGAGGTGTTCACGGCGCTGGACACCACCAGCACATCGGCAGCGGCAGCGTTCTCGGCGCGGTGACCGATGAAAATCTGCGCGCCGAAAGATTCCAGGCGCTCGGTGACGGGCGAAGCCTTGAGGTCGGAACCGGACACTTCGTAGCCCAGGTTCAGCAACACCTCGGCAATACCGCACATGCCCACGCCGCCGATCCCGACGAAGTGGATGCGACGGATGCGGCGCATTTCCGGTTGCGGCATGGCTTTCTGATTCTCAACCATGGGCCACCTCCAGGCAGGTATCGACCACGTTACGGGTGGCATCGGGTTTGGCCAGGCGGCGGGCCGCAGTGGCCATATCGTTGAGTCGTTGTGGTTGCATCAGGACCTCTGTCAGGCGCGCGGCAAGATCCGCTGCACCGGTCGTTCTTTGCGGCATCAGGAAGGCAGCGCCTTCACGGGCCAAATAATCGGCGTTGCGGGTCTGGTGATCGTCGATCGCATGGGGCAAAGGCACCAGCATCGAGGGCAGACCGGCGGCGGCCAGTTCACTGATGGTCAGCGCACCTGCGCGACATACCACCAGGTCGGCCCAGCCATAGGCTTGGGCCATGTCTTTGATGAACGGCTGCACTTGCGCCTCGACGCCAGCCGCGAGGTAGCGCTGCGCAGTCACTTCATCGTGGTTTTTGCCGGCCTGATGGAATACGTCCGGGCGCAGGTCGACGGGGACTTGCGACAGGGCTTCAGGCAGCAGCTTGTTCAACGGTTCTGCGCCCAGGCTTCCGCCCAGGATCAGCAAACGCGCCTTGCGACCGGCCAGGGCTGGTCGCGGTGTTTCGAGGAACAGCTCGGTGCGCACCGGGTTACCGGTGGTCCGTCGGCTGCTCGACAGGGTAAAGGTGTCGGGGAACGCTTCACAGACCCGGGCGGCCAACGGCACGAGCAACCGATTGGCGGTACCGGCCACGGCGTTCTGTTCGTGAACGATCACCGGCACACCGGCCAGTTTGGCTGCGACACCGCCAGGACCGGTCACATAACCACCAAAGCCCACCACGCAAGCCGGCTGCAAACGACGAATGATCGCCCGCGCCTGCCAGACCGACTTGAGCAACATGAACGGCGCCTTGAGCAGGGACAACTTGCCCTTGCCGCGCAAACCGCTGGCGTTGATCCGATGCAGTTCGATGCCGGCCGCCGGAACCAGTTCGTTCTCGATGCCGCGCGGCGTGCCCAGCCAGTGCACGGTGTAGCCGCGGGACTGGAATTCGCGGGCACAGGCCAAGGCCGGGAACACGTGCCCCCCGGTGCCGCCGGCCATGATCAGTACGTTAGCGCCCATGGTTCGGCTCCTCGGCGAAGTCGCTCTCATGGAACTCCATCTCTTCGCTGCCCAGGTGGGTTCGACTCTCCCACTCGATGCGCAGCAACAAACCCAGGCAGGCACAGCAGATCACCAGCGAACTGCCGCCATAGCTGAGGAACGGCAGCGTCAGCCCCTTGGTCGGCAGAAGGCCGACGTTCACGCCGATGTTGATCAGGAACTGCCCGATCCACAGGAACGACAAACCGTAGGCGACGTAGGCGGCGAAGAACTGCTTGGCCTTTTCGGCCCACAAGCCGATGTACATGCCGCGAATACAAACGAAGACGAACAGCGCCACGGTGCACAGGGAACCCACGGCACCCAGCTCTTCGGCCAGGACCGAGAATACGAAGTCGGTGTGGGCTTCCGGCAGGTAGAACTGTTTCTGCACGCTGTTGCCCAGGCCGACACCCAGCCACTCGCCGCGACCGAAAGCGATCAACGCCTGGGACAGCTGATAGCCGGCACCGAACTGATCGGCCCATGGGTCGGCAAAGTTGGTCAGGCGCGCCATTCGATACGGCTGCATCTGGATCAGCAACACCACCGCCCCGACCGCTAGGACCACCATCAGGGAAAACCGGAACAGCCCGACCCCGCCGAGGAACAGCATCGCCGCAGCAGCGCCCATCATCACGACCGTGGCGCCGAAGTCCGGCTCCATCAGCAAAAGGCCCGCCATCGGCAGCAGCACGATGAATGGCTTGAAGAAACCCATCCAGCTTTCACGCACTTCTTTCTGGCGACGCACCAGATAACCGGCGAGGTAGATCACCACGAACACCTTGGCGATCTCGGAAGGCTGAACGTTGAAGAAGCTGAAGCCGATCCAGCGCATCGAACCGTTCACCTCACGGCCGATCCCCGGGATGATCACCATCACCAGCAAACCGAAGGCACCCAGCAGCATCAACCAACCCAGGCGTTGCCAGGTGGCGATCGGGATCATCATGGTGACGATGCAGGCACCCAGGCCCAGCACCACGTAGATGAGGTGGCGAATCATGTAATACAGGGCACTGCCCGACTGGACGGCCGCCACTTCGGTGGAGGCCGATGCAATCATGACCAGCCCCAGGCCGAGCAGCGTCAGGCAACCGGCAAGCATCGGGAAGTCGAGGTCGATACCGCGCCCGGTGATCAGTGGCGATGGGTACGGCTTGATGATGCCTCGAAGACTCATGCCAGTTCCTCCACGGCTTGGACGAATTGGTGACCACGATCTTCGTAGTTCTTGAACATGTCGAAACTGGCGCACGCCGGCGACAGCAGCACCACGTCGCCCGGTTGCGCAGTGGCGCGGCATTGCTCGACGGCTTCGACCAGGGAGCCCGCACGAATCAGCGGTACGGCATCGCCGAGGGCCTGGCCGATCTTGTCGCTGTCGCGGCCCATGAGGATCACGGCGCGGCAGTTGGCCGCCACGGGATCACGCAGGTCCTTGAATTCGGCACCCTTGCCGTCGCCACCGGCGATCAGCACGACTTTGCCGTCGATGTCCGCGCCCAAGCCTTCGATGGCCGCCAGCGCGGCACCGACATTGGTGGCTTTGGAATCGTTGTAATAGCCCACGCCATCCAGGTCACGGACCCATTGGCAACGATGCTCGAGCCCGGCGAAATTGCGCAGGGCCGACAGCATGGCGTCAAACGGCAAGCCGACGGCGTGACCGAGTGCCAAGGCCGCCAGGGCGTTGGACTGGTTATGGGCACCGCGAACTTTCAATTCGCGCACTGGCATCAGGTTCTGGAATTCAAAGGCCAGGTATTTCTCGCCACCTTCTTCGCGGATCCCGAAAGCCTTGAAGTCAGGCTTGTTCAGGCCGAAAGTCCAGCATGGTTGACCCTCGCCGATCAGTGGCCGGCTCAAGGCGTCCTGGCGGTTGACCACGAACTGCCTGGCACCGCGGAAGATCCGGTGCTTGGCCAGGTGATAGGCCGGCAGGCCGCTGTAGCGGTCCATGTGGTCTTCGCTGATGTTGAGCACGGTCGCCACTTCGGCGTTGAGTTGATCGGTGGTTTCCAGTTGGAAACTCGACAGCTCCATCACGTACAACTCGATGTCGTCGTTGAGCAGATCCAGCGCTGGCGTACCCAGGTTGCCACCGACGGCCACACGCTTGCCCGCCGCAGCGGCCATCTCGCCGACCAGGGTGGTCACGGTGCTCTTCGCGTTGGAACCGGTGATGGCCACGATCGGCGCCTTCGCGTTACGCGCGAACAGTTCGATGTCGCCGGACAATTTCACGCCACGGGCAGCGGCGGCCTGCAGCGCCGGGGTCGCCAGTGCCAGGCCGGGGCTCACGTAGAGCTCGTCGGCACGGCACAGGAACTCGACGTCCAACTCGCCACAACGCACTTCCACCTGCGGGTAGTCACGCTTGAGCGTGGCCAGTTCCGGTGGATTCTCCCGCGTATCGGCCACTGCAAACGCCACGCCCCGGTTCGCCAGGAAGCGAACCAGGGACATGCCGCTCTTGCCGAGGCCGACAACGATGCGGAAGTGGTCAGACGCGATCAGGGACACGAGTTTCTACCTCAGTTTCAGGGTGGCAAGGCCAATCAGCACGAGAATCACGGTGATGATCCAGAAACGGACAATCACGCGTGGCTCGGGCCAGCCCTTGAGTTCAAAGTGGTGGTGAATCGGTGCCATGCGGAACACACGGCGACCGGTCAGCTTAAAGGAAGCAACCTGAATGACGACTGACAGGGTTTCCATCACGAACACGCCGCCCATGATGAACAAGACGATTTCCTGGCGAACGATCACCGCGATGGTGCCCAGCGCCGCGCCCAACGCCAATGCGCCGACATCACCCATGAAGACTTGTGCCGGGTAGGTGTTGAACCACAGGAAGCCCAGGCCAGCGCCGATCAGCGCGCCGCAGAACACGATCAACTCACCCGCGCCCGGTACATAAGGGATCAGCAGGTATTCAGCGAATTTCACGTTACCCGACAGGTAGCAGAAGATCCCCAGGCCACCACCGACCATCACGGTCGGCATGATCGCCAGGCCGTCGAGGCCGTCGGTCAGGTTGACCGCGTTGCTCGAACCCACGATCACGAAATAGGTCAGCACGATGAAGCCTGCGCCCAGCGGGATGCTGTAGTCCTTGAGCATCGGCAGGATCAGTGTAGTTTCCACCGGGGTGGCGGCAGTCATATAAAGGAAGATCGCCGCGCCCAGGCCGAACACCGATTGCCAGAAATACTTCCAGCGGCTCGGCAAGCCACGGGAATTCTTTTCGATTACTTTGCGGTAGTCGTCGACCCAACCGATGGCACCAAACAGCAGGGTCACCAACAGCACAACCCAGACATAACGGTTGGTCAGGTCGGCCCACAACAGGGTGCTGACACCAATCGACGACAGGATCAGCGCGCCACCCATGGTTGGGGTGCCGGACTTGGACAAGTGCGATTGCGGGCCGTCGTTGCGAACGGACTGGCCGATCTGACGGTTCTGCAGGGTGCGGATCATCCACGGGCCATAGCACAGCGACAAGACCAGCGCGGTCAGCACACCGAGAATCCCGCGCAGGGTCAGGTACTGGAAGACCGCGAAGCCTTTGTAGAACTGTTGCAGATACTCCGCTAGCAGCAGCAGCATTAATGTTTCTCCGGACTGGACCCGCACAAAGCGGCAACGATGTTTTCCATCGCAGCGCTGCGCGAGCCCTTGATCAAAATAGTGGTGTTTGTGTCTTGCTCGGCGCCCAGCGCCTTGATCAGTTCAGCCTGTGTGCTGAAGTGAAAGGCTTGGGGGCCGAAGGCGTTGACGGCGTGAACCATCATCGGTCCGACGGCGTACAGCGCAGAAACCTTGCCACGGGCGTACTCGCCCACATCGCGGTGCCCCTGCTCTGCCCAATCGCCCAACTCGCCGATATCCCCGAGCACCAGGACGGTGCGACCGGAAAAGCCGGCCAGTATATCAACGGCAGCGCACATGGAGGTGGGGTTCGCGTTATAAGTGTCATCGATCACGCGCATGCCATTGCTGGCCAGTTGCGCGACGGTACGACCCTTGACCGGTTGCACCGCTCCGAGGCCGGTGGCGATGCCGAACAGCGACACGCCCAGGGCATGGGCGGCAGCCGCAGCAGCCATGGCATTGGCAACGTTATGGGTGCCGAGCAGGTTCAGTTGAACGCGCTCCTCACCTTCAGGACTGTGCAGGTTGAACGCCGGGCAACCACGCGCATCGGTCGCCAGGTCACTGGCGTAGAAATCGGCACTGACATTGCTCAGGGCGAAGGTCAGTACCTTGCGCTCGCCAGCGCGGGCCTTCCAGATGTCGAACGCCTTGTCGTCGAGATTGAGTACGGCGACGCCATTGGCATCGAGCCCATCAATGATCTCGCCCTTGGCTTCGACGATTTTTTCCGGCCCGCCGAACTCGCCGACATGGGCGGTTCCGGCATTGTTGAGGATGGCCACATGGGGCTTGGTCAGGCCCACGGTATAAGCAATTTCACCCAGGCGCGAAGCACCGAGCTCGATCACGGCGGCGCTGTGCTCCGGTGCCAGTTCGAGCAGGGTCAACGGAGCGCCGAGGTCGTTGTTCAGGTTGCCGCGGGTTGCCAACACGGGACCGCGGGTGCGCAGGATGCTCGCGAGCATTTCCTTGACCGTGGTCTTGCCACTGGAACCGGTGATGGCGGCGACTGGCTGGGTGAATGCCGCGCGATTGAGCGCGCCCAGTTGCCCCAATGCCTGGCGGGTATCGCTCACCAGCAATTGCGGCAGCGTGCTGTCGGCGACTTCACGCTCGACCAGGGCTGCCACGGCACCTTTGGCGGCGACTTCATTGAGATAGTCATGGCCATCGAAGCGCGGACCGGCCAAGGCGATGAACAGCTGGCCCGGTTTGATTGCACGACTGTCAATGCTGACCCCGTCGAAGCTCGCATCAGCGGCGATCAACCGCCCATTCAGCGCGCCGGTCAGTTCGCTCAGTTTCAAGGCTTTAAGCATGGGCCACCTCCCACGCGGTCAAGGCGTGATCGGCCTCGACCAGATCGGAAAAGGCATGGCGTTCGCCATTGATTTCCTGATAGTCCTCATGACCTTTACCGGCCAGGACAATCACGTCATCGGCCGATGCACCCGCGATCAACTGCGCAATCGCCTGGCCACGGCCGGCAACGAAGGTCACTTTATCCACAGCGGTGAAGCCTGCACGGATGTCGTCGAAAATCACCGATGGATCTTCAGTACGCGGGTTGTCGTCGGTGACCAACACACCATCGGCCAGACGCTCGACCACTTCAGCCATCAATGGACGCTTGCCACGATCGCGATCGCCGCCACAGCCGAACAGGCACAGCAGCCGACCTTTGACGTGAGGACGCAGGGCCGTCAGGACTTTTTCCAGTGCGTCCGGGGTGTGGGCGTAATCGACCACCACCAACGGCTGGGTACCACCGCCCAGGCGTTGCATGCGTCCGGCCGGGCCTTCAAGTTGCGGCAGCACCTTGAGGATTTCGTCCAGGGCGTAATCCAGACCGAGCAAGGCGCCAATCGCGGCCAACACGTTGCTCAAGTTGAAACGACCCAGCAATGTACTGCGCAGGAGGTGTTCGCCCTGGGGCGTGACCAGCGTGGCACGCACGCCTTCGTCGTCAAACTGCGCCTGACGGCAATAGAGATAAGCGCTGCTGTCGAGCAGACTGTAGGTGATCAGCCGCGATTCGCGTTTGTCGGCGGCCAGTTGCCGGCCGAAGTCATCGTCGAGGTTGATTACCCGGCATTTAAGATCGTTCCAGGCAAACAGCTTGGCCTTGGCTTCGCCATAGGCCTGCATGGTGCCGTGGTAATCCAGGTGGTCGCGGGACAGGTTGGTCATCACGGCCACATCGAATGCCAGTGCGGTGACACGGCCCTGGTCCAGACCGTGGGACGAGACCTCCATGGCAACCGCCTTGGCCCCGGCTTTTTTCAGGTCGCCCAGGGTCGCTTGCACTGCAATCGGGTTGGGCGTGGTGTGCAGGCCGCTTTCCAACGCGCCATGAAAACCACAGCCAAGGGTGCCGACAATGCCGCAGTGCTGGCCCAGCAGGTCCAGCGCCTGGGCCACCAGTTGGGTCACGCTGGTCTTGCCGTTGGTGCCGGTCACGCCCACCAGTTTCAGGTGATGGCTCGGCTCGCCGTAAAAGCGCCCGGCGATGTCCGACAACTGCGTCGCCAGCCCCTTGACCGGAATCAGCGGCACGTCAGTGATTGGCAGCACCGTGGCGCCTTCCACTTCATAAGCTACGGCCGACGCGCCGCGCGCAAGCGCATCGGCAATGTGCGCACGGCCATCGAACTTGCCGCCTGGCACCGCGAGGAACAAGTCACCGGCGCGTACGTTGCGGCTGTCGAGCGCCAACTCACGGATCAACAGATCGTGGCCGGCGTGGGGGAATATCTTGTTCAGGCTCAGAGACATCAGCCGCGCCCTCCATTGGCTTTCAGTGGAACGACCGGTGCTGCGTTCGCTTGTTGGGTAGGTGGCAGGTTGTCCGGGGTGATGTTCATCAGACGCAGGGTGCCGGACATCACGCGGCTGAACACTGGCGCAGAGACCAGGCCACCGAAGTAACCAGCCTTGGTCGGCTCGTCGATCACCACCACGATGGCGTAGCGTGGATCGCTCATCGGGCCGAAACCGGCGAACAGCGAGCGGTAGGAGTTCTCGGCGTAGCCTTTGGTACCGACCGACGTTTTACGCGCGGTACCCGACTTGCCGCCCACGTGATAGGCCGGCACCTGTGCACGGAATACACCGCGCGGCGCTTCGATCACTTGCTGCAGCATGCCTTGCATGGTCTTCGCGACGGCTTCCGGGAGCACCTGGGTGGTCTGCGGCGCCTTGTCGGTCTTGATCAATGTCAGTGGCGCGAGGCGACCGTTGTTGGCCAGCGCCGAGAACGCGTGGACCAGCTGGATCGCCGTCACGGAAACACCGTAGCCGTAGGACAGCGTGGCGGTTTCAGCCTTGCGCCAGTCGCGGTAGTTCGGCAGGTTGCCGACACGCTCGCCCGGGAAGCCGAGGCCGGTATCCTGGCCCAGACCGACCTTCTGAGCGAGGCGGAAAATCGTCTCGCCACCGATATCGAACGCGATCTTGCTCATGCCGACGTTACTGGAATTGATCAGGATGCCAGCCAGGTCGAGCACCGGCCCTTCGGACTTGGATACGTCCTTGATGGTGTACTTGCCGATCTGCAAGGAACCCGGATACACCTCGACGGTATCGCTCGGTTTCCAGCGCCCGGTTTCGATCGCGGCGCTCATGGAGATCGCCTTCATGGTCGAACCCGGTTCGAACACGTCGATCATCGCGCGGTTACGCATCATCGCCGGTTGCAGGTTGCGGCGGTTGTTCGGGTTGTAGGTCGGCTGGTTGACCATGGCGAGGATTTCGCCGGTCTTCACGTCCATGATCACCAGGCTGCCGGCCTTGGCGCCGTTCTCGATGATCGCGTTGCGCAACTCACGGTTGGCCAGGTATTGCAGGCGCAGGTCAATGGACAACGCCAAGGGCTTGCCGGCCTTGGCGTTTTTGGTGACCTGGACATCCTTGATCAACCGGCCGCGCCGGTCCTTGATCACTTGTCGTTTGCCGGGGACCCCGGCCAGCCATTCATCGTAGGCCAGCTCGACACCTTCGCGTCCGTGGTCATCGATGTCGGTAAAGCCGACCATATGGGCCGTGACCTCACCAGCCGGGTAGAAACGGCGGAACTCTTCGATCCCGTAGACACCCGGCACTTTCAGGTCGAGTACGGCCTGGCCTTGCTCAGGCGTCAGCCCGCGCACCAGATAAATGAACTCCTTGTTGGCCTGTGCCTCAAGGCGCTCGGCCAGGGCCTTGGGGTCTTGCCCCAGCGCGGCAGCCAGTGCTGGCCATTTTTCCTTGGCCAGCTGCATTTCCTTGGCATTGGCCCACAGGGTGGTGACCGGCGTACTCACGGCCAAAGGTTCGCCATTTCGGTCGGTGATCAGGCCACGGTGAGCCGGGATCGGAATATGCCGAACGCTGCGCGCATCGCCCTGGCCTTTGAGAAAGGCACGGTCGACCACTTGCAGGTCAATGATGCGCCAGGCGATCGCCGCCACCATGACGCCGAGCAGACCCAGCACCAGGCGGAAGCGCCATGGAAAAAGAGCACCTTCGAGTTTCATCATGGCGCCACCATCTGCACTTCGGCGGCACCGGGAATGCGCATTTTCAGTTGTTCGGTGGCCAGCACTTCGATACGGCTATGGGCGGTCCAGGTACTTTGTTCGAGAATCAAGCGCCCCCATTCGGCCTGCGCCTTATCGCGTACGCTCAACTCGTTGTACAACGCGTTCAGCAACTGACGGTTCCAGTGTGCGCTGTAGGACACGCCTATGGCCGACACGAGCACGCCAACGAACAACAGCAGCATGAAAAAGCTTCCGCCGGGCAGTGGCTTGGCGAAAAGCTTGCTCACCGCAGCTTCTCCGCCACACGCATGACAGCACTGCGCGAACGTGGGTTGGCCTTGAGCTCGGCGTCGGAGGCCGTCTGCGCTTTGCCATGGATCTTGATTTTCGGTTCGAAGGCGACGTGCCGAACCGGCAGGTTGCGCGGCAGGTTGTCGGCTTCGCCTTTGACCAGCTTGCGCATGAACAGCTTGACGATGCGATCTTCCAGCGAATGGAAGCTGATGACCACCAGACGACCGCCCACTTCCAGGCTCTCCAGCGCCGCTTCGAGGCCGGCTTCCAGATCGCCCAGTTCGTTGTTGACGTGAATGCGCAGGCCCTGGAATGCCCGGGTTGCCGGGTTCTTGCCCTTTTCCCAGGCAGGATTCGCCACTTTCAGGACCTCAGCCAGATCGGCAGTGCGCTCGAACGGCTTGATATCGCGACGTTCGGCGACGGCACGGGCCATGCGCCCGGAAAAACGCTCTTCTCCGTATTCCTTGAACACCCGGGCGATTTCTTCCACGGGCGCGGTGTTGACGAATTCCGCCGCGCTGATCCCGCGGGACGGGTCCATGCGCATGTCCAGCGGACCATCATTGAGGAAGCTGAAACCGCGCTCCGGGTCATCCAGCTGTGGCGAAGAGACGCCCAGATCGAGCAATACACCGCTGACCTTGCCGTTCATACCGCGCGCGGCGACTTCCGCACCCAGCTCGGCAAAGCTGCGCTGCACAACGACAAAGCGGCCGTCTTCGGCCGCTAGCGTCTGCCCGGTGGCAATCGCTTGAGGGTCTTTGTCGAACCCTAGCAACCGACCATCGGGACCGAGCCGGCTGAGGATCAACCGGCTGTGTCCGCCACGTCCGAACGTGCCGTCCAGATAGCAGCCATCAGGACGTACGGCGAGAGCCTCGACGGCTTCGTCAAGCAGTACGGTGATGTGGTTAAAGCCGCTATCTATAGTCACAGGATCAATTCACGCAGTTCGTCAGGCATCGCGCCCGGTTCTTGAATAGCAGCCAGGTCAGCGGCAGCAACCGCATCCCAGGCATCCTCGTCCCACAATTGGAACTTGTTCAGTTGGCCTACCAGCATCGCGCGCTTATCCAACTTGGCATATTCACGAAGACGCGGCGGAACCAGAAAACGACCACTGCCATCGAGCTCGAGGTCGACGGCATTACCAATCAGTAAACGTTGCAGACGACGGTTCGCTTCGTGAAGCGAAGGCAGTGCGCGCAGTTTGGTTTCAATAATTTCCCACTCATCGAGGGGGTAAACACACAAACACGGATCAACGGCATCAATTGTGACAATTAACTGCCCGGAACTTCGCGAAACCAGCTCGTCACGGTACCGGCTCGGCATGGCGAGACGGCCCTTTGCATCGAGACTGATAGCGTTGGCTCCGCGAAACACGTCAGCGTTTCTCCAAATTCTAGCGTTTCTAGCTCAAAAAACCCACTTCATGCCACTTTTCGCCACTTGCGCACACTATAGGAATGCGCCCACCGCACCGTCAAGGCGCGCTTTAAAGGAAAACCCTTACAGAACTGAGATTTAGGAGCATATAGAGGGGAGCAACCGGGATCAGGCGAATGAAAACGCCCAATAACTTGAATCAGCACAAGGGGCTGCGTTCAGAAGTTAAAGTGATTTATTAAGAGTAAGATTTTTTTGGTATTACGAAAGTGATAATGCGGACGTTTGAGAAAGGAGGAAAATTGCCATCATCAGGCCCCTGCTCAATGATTTAAGCAGAGGGGAGAAAAAAGGTGGAGAGTCGATCTGTAAGCCGGGTTCTGTCTTGAACAGTCATTCGTCTACGATGGCCATCACTGGACATCTTTAGCAACCTACCCGGTCCCAGCGCGGGCCACGCCTTGGGACCCTATTTGGTCTTGCTCCAAGTGGGGTTTACCTAGCCACGAACTGTTGCCAGACGTGCGGTGCGCTCTTACCGCACCTTTTCACCCTTACCGGCGCCGAAGCGCTTAGGCGGTTATTTTCTGTGGCACTTTCCGTAGGCTCACGCCTCCCAGGCATTACCTGGCACTTCGCCCTATGGAGCCCGGACTTTCCTCCCCCCCCTAATTTTCATAGAGGGCAGCGACTGTCCGATCGACTCTCCGCCGCGAAGGTTAACGGCAGAGCGACGGAAGAACAAGTGATAAACGCCTCCAGCCACGCCAGCGCGTCGGTTTTAATCGCCTTTCTGTTTATCCAGCGCGACCTGATAGAGAACATTCTTGCGCTCGCCCGTAATTTGCGCGGCCAACGCCGCGGCACGCTTGAGCGGCATCTCTTCGAGCAACAGATCGAGGATCCGCATCGCCTCACTGCTGACAGCGCCTTCCTCCTCGGGAGCCGTCCACCCCGCCACCAGCACCACACACTCGCCACGTTGCTGGTTACTGTCCGACTCGACGAACTCGCGCAATTGGGCGAGCGGCAAGCCCTTGAGTGTTTCGAACGTCTTGGTCAGCTCCCGTGCCAGCAAAGCCGGGCGTTCGGCACCGAACACCTGTTCCATGTCCTGCAGGCATTCGAGGATACGGTGCGGCGCCTCATAGAAAATCAGCGTGCGCGGTTCCTCCTTGATGAGCTCCAGGCGCGCACGCCGTCCCACCGCCTTGGCCGGCAGAAAGCCTTCGAAGATGAAACGGTCCGACGGCAAACCCGCCGCCGACAGCGCCGCAATCAACGCACAAGCCCCCGGCACCGGCACCACGTTGATACCCGCCGCACGCGCCTGACGGACCAGGTGATAGCCCGGATCGGAAATCAGCGGCGTGCCGGCATCGGAAATTAATGCGACATCGTCACCCGCGAGCAAGCGGGTAATAAAGCGGCTACCTTCATCACGCTCGTTATGCTCATGACAGGCAGCCAGGGGCGTGGGAATGCCGAAATGCTGCATCAGGCGCTGGGAGTGACGGGTGTCCTCGGCGGCAATCAAGGCGACCTCACGCAGAATCTTCAGCGCCCGGGCACTGATATCGTCCAGGTTGCCGATGGGCGTCGCCACCACATAGAGCGAGCCAGCAGCGGAATTCAAAGCACCTGGAGCAGTCAAAGCGCACACCTCATGATCGGTAAAACGGCCATTGTAACGCGTAGCGACGCTCGCGATACGGGCAAGCAACACCCGCTTTTGCGGCCTTTTGTGGCGCACAGCAACATTTACACCCGCTAAATTGGTCGATTCGCACGACCGACATCGCGCCCCGGCCAGTGCTTGGGTACAATTCCACGCTAATTTGATCGAGTATCAGGAACACTACATGATCGCTTGCCTGCGGCTGTTCTCTGCCCTATGCCTCGCTGCCTTGCTGGCGGCTTGCGCCAGCTCGCCCTCCTCCAGCCTTGGCGAACTTCCACGGACCCCGGATGCCAGCATCGAGCAACTGCTCGAAAAGGCCACCCAAAGCAAATCGCCGGAAGACGCGGCGCTGCTGCGCCTGAGCGCAGCCGACCTGGCCTATCGCCAGGGCAATGCCGGGCAATCCGCGCAGATCCTGCAACAAGTCCCCGTGGAAACACTCAAGCCGGGCCAGCAGATCTTCGCCAACACCCTGGCGGCCGAACTGGCCATGACGCGCAACCAACCGAAAGCCGCGCTGACCGCCTTGAGCCATCCAAGCCTGCAGCGCCTCGGTGAAATGCCGGAAGAGCAACAGGTGCGCACCGGCACCGTTCGCGCCCGCGCCCTTGAAGCCGATGGCCAAACCCTCGCCGCGGCACGGGAACGCATCCTCATCGCCCCACTGCTAAGCGGTGAAGCGGCCAGCAAGAACCACGAGGCGATCTGGGTCTTGATCGCTTCGCTGCCGACGGACCAATTGCAGCCAACCACCACCGACGATCTTGGCGGCTGGATGGCCCTGGCACTGGCAGTGAAATCTGCCGGCACCCTGGAACAGCAGCAGGCGGCGATCGACAACTGGCGCGCCCAGAATCCGAAACACCCGGCCGCCAAACAGCTCCCACTGCCGCTGACCAACCTCAAGGACCTGGCCAGCCAGCCCCTGAGCAAGATCGCCCTGCTCCTGCCGCAGGACGGCCCGCTGGCGTCGGTTGGCAAAGCATTGCGCGAAGGCTTCATGGCCGCCCATTACCAGGCGCAACAAGCCGGGCAGAAACCGCCAGCCATCGAGTTCTATGACAGCTCGCGCCTGACCTCGCTCGACGAGTTCTATCGCAAGGCCCAGGCCGATGGCGTGCAACTGGTGGTCGGCCCGCTGGAAAAACCCCTGGTCAAACAGCTCAGCGCCCGACCACAACTGCCTATCACCACGCTGGCGCTGAACTACAGCGAAGGCGCACAAGGACCCGCCCAGCTGTTCCAGTTTGGCCTGGCCGCCGAAGACGAAGCCCGCGAAGTATCGCGCCGTGCTCGCGCCGATGGCTTGCATCGCGCCGCCATCATGGTCCCCAAGGGCGAATGGGGCGACCGCGTACTCAAGGCGTTCAGCCAGGACTGGCAAGCCAATGGTGGCAGCATCGTCGCCACCGAGCGTGTCGACCAGCCGGTTCAACTCGCCCAGCAGATTGCCGACATGTTCCAGCTGCGCCAGAGTGAAGGTCGCGCCAAGAGCCTGCAATCCACTGTTGGCTCGCAGGTAGCCGCCCAGCCGTCGCGTCGCCAGGATATCGAGTTCATTTTCCTCGCCGCAACGCCACAACAGGCGCAGCAGATCAAGCCGACCTTGAACTTCCAGTACGCGGGTGACGTTCCGGTCTACGCCACGTCCCACGTCTTCAGCGCCAGCGGTGACGTCAACCAGTACAACGACATGAATGGCGTGCGTTTTTGCGAAACCCCATGGCTGCTGGACGCCAATGACCCACTGCGTCGCCAGGTCACCGCGCAATGGCCGCAAGCGGCCGGCAGCCTGGGTCGCCTGTACGCCATGGGCGTGGACGCCTATCGCCTGGCGCCACGCCTGGGCCAGCTCAAGGCCCTGCCTGACAGCCGCATCGAAGGTCAGTCGGGTAGCCTGAGCATGACCCAGAACCAGCGGGTGGTGCGTGAGTTGCCATGGGCGGAGTTCGTCAATGGTCAGGTTCAGCGCTTGCCGAACACCCCGCGCTGATGCCTGAAAGGTCTCGCCAGCAATGCGGTAAAGATGCCGAGCGCCATGCGCTCGAGCATCTTCAGCAACACGGCCTGCAGCTACTGGCGCAGAACTGGTTGTGTAAACGCGGCGAGCTTGATCTGGTCATGCTGGAGGGCGATACAGTAGTATTCGTTGAAGTTCGCTACAGAAAAAACACTCAATGGGGTGGCGCGCTCGATAGCATCGATGAGCGCAAACGGCAAAAACTGATTTTTGCCGCGCAGTATTTTCTCCAGCGAGAGTCGCGCTGGGCTAACTCCCCTTGCCGCTTCGACGTGGTTGCGATCGACAGCAACCTCGATCAGTTGAACTGGTTGCAAAATGCCTTCGACAGCTGATTGCCTACGCCCCGAACCGGACACAACCACTCAACACTTTTGCTCTTTGTTTTGCGGGCTGCACATTCACGTGCCGGACAGCCGCGCTCATTAAGGTCACACAGATGGACATGCAATCCCGAATTCGCCAGCTTTTTCAGGCCAGTATTGACACCAAGCAACAGGCGATGGAAGTACTTGCACCGCACATCGAGCAAGCCAGCCAGGTGATGGTCAACGCCTTGCTCAACGAGGGAAAGATGCTTTCCTGCGGCAATGGCGGTTCTGCTGGCGACGCCCAGCACTTTTCGTCCGAGCTGCTCAACCGCTTCGAGCGCGAACGCCCGAGCCTGCCAGCCATTGCGCTGACGACGGACAGCTCGACGATCACCTCGATCGCCAACGACTACAGCTACAACGAAATTTTCTCCAAACAGATCCGTGCTCTTGGCCAACCAGGCGATGTGCTGCTGGCAATTTCCACCAGCGGCAACTCGGCAAACATAATTCAAGCGATCCAGGCCGCACATGATCGCGAAATGATTGTCGTAGCATTGACCGGTCGTGATGGCGGCGGCATGGCGTCACTGCTTTTGCCTGAGGACGTCGAGATTCGCGTACCGGCCAACGTCACCGCACGTATCCAGGAAGTCCACCTGCTGGCGATCCACTGCCTTTGCGACTTGATCGACAGCCAACTGTTCGGGAGTGAAGAATGACCCCTAATCGCCTCGGCCTACTGGCCCTGACCCTATGCCTCGGCATCAGCGGCTGCACTTCGGTGGTTAATGCCAGCCGTGAAGCGCCGATTGAAGATGATCGCGGCACCCGCACTTTCGGCAGCAAGATCGACGACTCATTGATCGACACCAAGGTCGGCGTCAACATCGCCAAGGCCGATCCGGCCTTGGACAACGACTCGCACATTGTCGTCACCAGCTTCAACGGCGTCGTGCTGCTCGCCGGGCAAACCCCGCGTGCCGACCTCAAGGCCAAGGCCGAACAGGCCGCTGCCGCCGTTCAGCGGGTGAAGACGGTCCACAACGAACTGCAGGTCCTGCCACCCTCCGGCTTCCTTGCCCGCCAGAACGACACCTGGCTGACCTCCAAGATCAAGACCCAGATGCTCACCGACCCGAACATCCCCGGCTCGCGCATCAAGGTGGTCACCGAGAACGGCATCGTTTACCTGTTGGGCTTGCTGACCAAGCAGGAAGCCGCCCAGGCGACGAACCTGGTGCAAGGGGTTTCCGGGGTGCAGAAGATTGTGAAGCTGTTTGAGTACATCGACTGACCCCGCTCCTGTAGGAGCGGCCGCAGGCTGCGATCTTTTGATCTTAAAAGACAACATCAAAAGATCGCAGCCTCGTTTCACTCGACAGCTCCTACGCTTGAAGGTGGTGAAGTAATAAAAAAGGCGATCCTTTCGGATCGCCTTTTTTATTACTTCACCACCTTCAAGCTGGGTCTCCCGCTAGGTCGCGGTGGCTCGCTGTCCGGAGGCGGAATATCATCATCCGGCTCGATCTCTTCCTCGTCCTCCATGGGCGACTCCAGATCGAACACCATGCCCTGGCCATTCTCCCGGGCGTAGATACCCAGGATCGATGCGATAGGCACGTACAGGGTATGCGGCACCCCACCGAAGCGGCCTTCGAAGCTCACCGCCTCGTTGTCCATGTGCAAATGACGCACGGCCTGTGGCGATACGTTCAGGACGATCTGGCCATCACTGGCAAAGCCTTGCGGCACCTGCACCGAGGGATACTCGGAATTAACCAGCATGTGCGGGGTACAATCGTTATCAACAATCCACTCGTAGAGCGCGCGGACCAGATAAGGTCGACTGGAGTTCATATCGGCTCCTTAAGCCTTAGCGCATGTCGCGTTCGACACCAGACAGACTCGCCTGGAAAGCCTCACGCGCAAACTGGCGCTCCATATAATCAAGCAGCGGCTTGGCTGGCCGCGGCAGTTCTATACCCAGAATCGGCAATCGCCAGAGTATTGGCAATAGGCAGCAATCCACCAGGCTTTGTTCCTCACTGAGGAAAAATGGCTTGTCGGCAAACAGCGGCGAAACGCCTGTAAGGCTCTCGCGCAACTCTTTACGCGCCACTGCACGCGCCGCTTCCTTGGTCCGCGAATCCAGGATCAGATCCACCAGACCACACCAGTCACGCTGAATACGATGAATCAGCAAACGACTGTTGGCGCGCGCCACCGGATAGACCGGCAACAGCGGCGGATGTGGGTAACGCTCATCCAGATATTCCATCACCACCGTAGATTCCCACAGCGCCAGGTCACGATCGACCAGCGTCGGCAAGCTGCCGTAAGGGTTCACTTCGATCAGTTTAGGCGGCTGGCGACCAGCCTCCACATAAATGATCTCGGCGCTGACACCTTTCTCTGCCAGTACGATTCGCACTCGGTGGGAATAGTGGTCGGCGGGGTCGGAGTAACAGGCCAACCGATTGGTCACGCCCATGGCGATCCTCCTCGCTTGTTGAAATGATCGGAAGCGGAAAAACGAGCGCGCCCAGAGGGCGCCTCTCGTAACGTCTGACTCAGCAGGCTCGTTACCCTTTCAGAGGCGCCCTTGGGCGCGCGCGATTAACAGCAATTGCTTGAAGCTTTATCAGTGCACATCTTTCCAGTATTCGCGCTTGAGCAAGTAAGCGAATACGAAGAAGAACGCCAGGTACAGCAATACGTACGTACCGATGCGCTGATGTTGCAGCTTAACCGGGTTAGCCGAGTAAGCGAGGAAGGTTACCAGATTCTTGACCTTCTCATCGAACTGCTCTTCGGTCAGGGCACCACTCTTCGGCACAATGGTCAGCTGATCGCACGCTTCATGAGTCAGCGCCGTACCGGTCAGCGGATCATATTGCTTCTTGCCGTCCTCGACGATCTGAACCTGTTTGCAACCGACCACCTGGCGACCCTGCAGGCCGACCAGCACGTTAGGCATGCCCACGTTCGGGAAGACCTTGTTGTTCACACCCCACGGGCGCGACGGGTCTTCATAGAACGACTTGAGGTAACCGTAGAGCCAATCGGTGCCACGTACACGAGCGACCAGGGTCAGGTCGGGCGGAGCCGCACCGAACCAGGTCTTGGCGTCAGCCGGTTGCATGCCGATGCTCATGTGATCGCCGATCTTGGCACCGGTGAACACCAGCTTCTCGAGCATCAACTCATGCGGAATGCCGAGGTCGTCGGCAACACGCTCGTAACGCTGGAATTTGGCGCTGTGGCAGCCCATGCAATAGTTGGCGAACGTACGCGCGCCATCCTGCATCGCAGCCTTGTCGGAAACGTCGATGTCGACTTTTTCCAGTTCGGGACCACCGTGCTCAGCCGCAAAGGACAACACCGGCAGGGCAGCAAGAATCAGTACAGCAAATAGTTTTTTCATCAGCCAGTCACCCTTTCCGGAACCGGTTTGGTCTTCTCGAGCCTGGTGTAGAACGGCATCAGAATGAAGTAGGCGAAGTACAGGAAGGTACATACCTGCGACAGCAACGTACGACCCGGAGTCGGCGCCAGAACACCCAACACGCCCAGGATCACGAACGAGATGCAGAACACCCAGAGCCAGATTTTGCTCAGCCAGCCCTTGTAGCGCATCGACTTGACCGGGCTACGGTCCAGCCACGGCAGGACGAACAGCACGGCGATGGCCGCACCCATGGCGATCACACCCAGGAGCTTGTCCGGAACCGCACGCAAGATCGCGTAGAACGGCGTGAAGTACCAGACCGGAGCGATATGCTCTGGGGTCTTGAAGGCGTTCGCCACTTCAAAGTTCGGCTTCTCGAGGAAATAGCCGCCCATTTCCGGGAAGAAGAACACGATCGAACAGAAGATGAACAGGAACACCACCACGCCGACGATATCTTTCACGGTGTAGTACGGGTGGAAGGCAATGCCGTCCAGCGGTACGCCGTTTTCGTCTTTGTATTTCTTGATGTCCACGCCATCCGGGTTGTTCGAACCGACTTCGTGCAACGCCAGGACGTGCAGCACTACCAGGCCGAGAATAACGATGGGCAGCGCCACCACATGCAAGGCGAAGAAGCGGTTCAGGGTGATGCCGGAAATCAGGTAGTCACCACGAATCCACTGGGTCAGGTCGTTGCCGATGACCGGGATCGCACCGAACAGCGAGATGATCACCTGGGCGCCCCAGTAGGACATCTGCCCCCACGGCAGCAGGTAACCCATGAAGGCTTCAGCCATCAGCGCCAGGTAGATCAGCATGCCAAAGACCCACACCAGCTCACGCGGCTTCTGGTACGAACCGTAGAGCAAACCACGGAACATGTGCAGATAGACCACGATGAAGAACGCCGAGGCGCCGGTGGAGTGCAGCAGGCGCAGGATCGAGCCGTACTCGACGTCGCGCATGATGTACTCGACGGAAGCAAAGGCCTCTTCCGCCGACGGGGTGTAGCTCATGGTCAGCCAGACACCGGTGACGATCTGGTTGACCAGAACGAGCAGTGCCAGGGAGCCAAAGAAATAGAAGAAGTTGAAGTTCTTCGGGGCGTAGTACTTGCTGAGATGGTCTTCCCACATTTTGGTCGCGGGAAAGCGCGCATCAACCCAATCCATGAACTTGCTCATCACGCTTTCTCCGTATCGACGCCAACGACGATGATGTCATCGGTCTCATAGGAATGCGGGGGAACTGGCAGGTTCAAAGGCGCAGGTTGCGACTTGTAGACGCGGCCAGCCAGGTCGTAGTGGGAGCCGTGGCAGGGACAGAAATAGCCACCTACCCAGTCCTTGCCCAAGTCTGCGGGAGCGACTTCGGGACGGAAGGTCGGCGAGCAGCCCAGGTGCGTGCAGATGCCGATCAGCAGCAAAACCTCAGGCTTGATCGACCGCGTTTCGGGGTCGACATAGGTCGGTTGTGTCGAGTTCTTGGAGGTCGGGTCAGAAAGCTGGCCCTCGATCTTTTTCAGATTCCCCAGGATTTCCTCGGTACGGCGGACGATGAACACCGGCTGGCCGCGCCACTCAGCAATCATCTGCTGGCCTGGCTCGATCTTGCTGACATTCACCTTCACCGGTGCACCTGCGGCTTTCGCCTTGGCACTGGGAAACCATGACCCCACGAACGGGACCGCAGCCCCCACCGCTCCTGCAGCACCCACCACGGATGTGGCTGCTACCAAGAAGCGACGCCGGCCTGCATTCACGCCGTCATTGCTCATTCAGTCCTCTCCCATCAGCTTTGTGGCCTGTTAAATCAGGCATCTACTAAGTAAAACTCTGTACTTATAAAAATTTTGCCGAATGGTAATGAAAAGCCCCAATTCTGACAAGGTAATTACCCGGGGGCACCACTGCCAAGCCTTGTAGTATAGGGCCTCTGCTGATGTGGCAAGTTGTCACAGCGCAATTCTTCAAGAAAATTACACGCACAAAAAAACGCCCAGCTCCGTGAGGAAACTGGGCGTTCTTTTTTGAACGTGGAAGCGAATTAACGCTTCGAGTACTGCGGACGCTTACGCGCTTTACGCAGACCAACTTTCTTACGTTCAACTTCACGTGCATCGCGGGTTACGAAGCCGGCTTTACGCAGAGCGCTGCGCAGAGTCTCGTCGTAGTCCATCAGAGCGCGGGTGATGCCGTGGCGGATTGCGCCAGCTTGACCACTCACACCACCGCCGATCACGGTGACGTAGATGTCGAACTTCTCGACAGTCTCAGTCAATTCCAGCGGCTGACGAACTACCATGCGGGCAGTTTCGCGGCCGAAGAAATTATCCAGCGAACGATTGTTGATGGAGATGTTACCAGTACCCGGACGCAGGAAAACGCGTGCGGTTGCGGTCTTGCGACGGCCAGTGCCGTAATTTTGAGTCGCCGACATAATGAACTATTCCGTTAAATCTTCAGTTCTTGGGGCTGCTGAGCAGTATGAGGGTGTGCAGCGCCCGCATAGACTTTCAGCTTACGGTACATGTCGCGACCCAGCGGGTTCTTAGGCAGCATGCCTTTGACCGCGGTCTCGATCACGCGCTCAGGGGCCTTGGCGATCAGCTTTTCAAAGTTGATCGACTTGATGCCGCCCGGGAAACCGGAGTGGGAGTAGTACATTTTGTCAGTGGTTTTAGCGCCGGTCACACGGATCTGCTCGGCGTTGATTACGACGATGTAGTCGCCGGTGTCAACGTGAGGAGTGTACTCAGGCTTGTGCTTGCCACGCAGACGGCTCGCGATTTCGGTGGCCAGACGACCCAGGGTCTGACCAGCAGCGTCGACGACAAACCAGTCGCGCTTTACTGTTTCCGGTTTAGCAGTAAAAGTTTTCATTCTTTATAGCCTCAGGGGCCGCCCTGTAAATTAGACGGCGGATCTTACTGAATAGTGCGTACTTTGACAAGTCAAAGGCAGCCGGATACAGACGCTTTCGGGGGCTCGGGTCGGCGCGTCCGTTCAACGGCAAGATTCTTCGGCGGCGGCGCATCACTTCCACTGCAGAAAGAGGTGCGCAATTATGCAGATTGCGAAAAATAATTCAACCTGCTTTTATGATTGTTTTGCCCAAGGAGCTCCCCGATGGAGTATCGCCAGCTAGGCCGGACCAACCTGAACGTGAGCGCAATCTGCCTCGGAACCATGACCTGGGGCGAGCAAAACAGCGAGGCAGACGCCTTCGCCCAGATCGAGCGAGCCAAGGACGCCGGGATCAATTTCATCGATACCGCTGAAATGTACCCGGTGCCGCCCAAGGCCGAAACCTATGCCAGCACCGAACGCTTCATCGGTAATTACTTCAAGAGCCGCGGCGATCGCAGCGACTGGATCCTCGCCAGCAAGATCGCCGGCCCCGGCAACACCATCGACTATATCCGCGACAAGAACCTGCGCCACAATCGCCAGCACATCACCGAAGCCGTGGATGCCAGCCTCCAGCGCCTGCAAACCGACTATATCGACCTGTACCAACTGCACTGGCCGGAGCGCAGCACCAACTTCTTCGGCCAACTGGGCTACAAGCACAAGACCGAGGCCAACCTGACACCCCTGGAAGACACCCTCGAAGCGCTGGACGAACAGGTCAAGGCTGGCAAGATCCGCCATATCGGCCTGTCCAACGAAACGCCGTGGGGCACCATGCGTTTCCTGGCCCTGGCCGAAGCCCGTGGCTGGCCGCGCGCGGTGTCGATCCAGAACCCGTACAACCTGCTCAACCGCAGTTTCGAGGTCGGCCTGGCGGAAATCGCCATCCGCGAGCAGTGCGGCCTGCTCGCCTATTCGCCGCTGGCGTTCGGTTTCCTGTCAGGCAAGTACGAAGGTGGGGCCCGCCCGCCAAAAGGTCGGCTGAGCCTCTACAGCCGCTTCAGTCGGTATTTCAACCCGCAGTCGGAAGCAGCGTGCAGCCGCTACGTTGCACTGGCCCGCGAGCACGGCCTGGACCCGGCGCAAATGGCCCTGGCATTCGTCACGCAGCAGCCGTTCGTGACCAGCAACATCATTGGCGCCACGACACTGGAGCAACTGGACAGCAACATTGCCAGTTTTGATCTGAAGTTGTCGGATGAAGTGCTGGAAGGGATCGAGGCGATCCACAAGGATCATCCGAATCCCGCCCCTTGATTGATCAATAAATCGCCATCGCGGGCAAGCCCGCTCCCACAGTGAGCAGGGTGTTCACAAATGCTGTGTACAGCTCAAAACTTGTGGGAGCGGGCTTGCCCGCGATGGCGCCCTGGCTGTCGCCGCAAGATCAAAGCGACCGCGCAATAATCTCCTTCATGATTTCATTGGTCCCGGCATAGATCCGCTGCACCCGCGCATCCGCCCACGCCCGGGCTATCGGGTATTCCCACATGAACCCGTAACCGCCATGCAATTGCACGCACTCGTCGAGCACCTTGCACTGCAGATCCGTGCCCCAATACTTCGCCATCGCCGCCGTCGGTACGTCGAGCTTGCCTTGCAGGTGCAACTCCAGGCAGCGGTCGACAAAGACCCGGCCGATCTGGATCTCGGTCGCCATCTCGGCGAGTTTGAAACGAGTGTTCTGGAAGTCGGCAATCGCCTGGCCGAAGGCTTTGCGCTCGCGGGTGTACTCCAGGGTCCATTGCAACGCCGCGTCAGCCGAAGCCAGCCCGCCGATGGCCACGGTGAGGCGCTCCTGCGGCAGCTCCTGCATCAGATAGGCGAACCCCATCCCGGCCTGGCCCAACAGGTTTTCCCTGGGCACTCGCACGTCCTGGAAGAACAGCTCCGAAGTGTCCTGGGCCTTCATTCCGACCTTTTCCAGACGCTTGCCTTTGTCGAAACCCGGCGTATCGGCTTCCACCAGAAACAGACTGGTGCCCTTCGCGCCCGCCTTCGGATCGGTCTTGGCCACGACGATCACCAGGTCGGCGAGGAAACCGTTGGTGATGAACGTCTTCGAGCCGTTGATGACATACTCGTCGCCGTCCAGCACGGCAGTGGTCTTCACGCCTTGCAAGTCGGAGCCCGCACCCGGCTCGGTCATCGCAATGGCACTGACCATCTCCCCGGAAACCAGTTTGGGCAGGTACTTGTGTTTCAGCGTTTCACTGCCGTAATGCAGGATATAGGGCGCAACGATGTCCGAATGCAGGGAAAAACCGATACCGGTCAATCCGAGGCGCCCTATCTCTTCGATGACCACCGCGCTGTACAGAAAGTCTGCCCCCAACCCGCCGTACTGCTCCGGCAGATGCGAGCACAACATCCCCGCCTCCCCCGCCTTGTTCCAGAGTTGACGGTCGATATAGCCCTGTTTTTCCCATTGCCCATGGAACGGCACCGCTTCTTTCTCGAGGAACGTTCGCACGCTGTCGCGAAAAAGTTCGTGCTCGGAGCTGAACAAGGTTCTCGGAATCATGCGGCACCTTATTTTTGTTTTTAAAGGAATGGTCCTTCAGAGACTAAGCCTGGCGCCCGATACAGGACACTGGACACATCCGACAAAAAATAAGACGATCCAGCCGTCTGGTGACCACTTTCCCCTATAAGAATAAAGTTGAATTATGTCTAACCAAGCCTCCACGCCCTTGCGGCGCGTCAGCATCCTGGCCATTGACCGGGTTTTCGCTTCCACCCTCATGCAGGCCAAGGACTTCTTCCACCTCGCCAGCCTGCGTTACGGCAAACAACTGGGCCACGGCCTGACGCCAGCGTTCGAAACCCGACTGGTCAGCCCCGACGGCAAACCGGTCAACACCTTCAGCGACGTAGTGATCCCGGTGGACGGCGGCCTGGAAAATGCCGACATCATCGTCATTCCCGCGTTCTGGGACGATTTCGAAACCCTGAGCAAACGTCATCCCGAGGTCCTGTCCTGGCTGCGCCAGCAACATGCTCGCGGTGCCGTACTCTGTGGCGAGGCCACCGGCGTGTTCTGGCTCGCCGAAGCCGGCCTGCTCGATGGCAAGGAGGCGACCACCTACTGGCGCTTCTTCAATGCCTTTGCAGAACGCTTCCCGAAGGTGCAACTCAATCAGGACAAGCACCTCACCGACGCCGACAACCTGTATTGCGCAGGCGGCACTACCTCGGCATGCGACCTGTACGTCTACCTGATCGAGCGCTTCTGCGGCGCCAATGTCTCCCAGGCCGTGGCACGCGACATCCTCTATGAGGTGCAACGCAGCTACTCGCCGGGAAGAATCGGCTTCGGCGGGCAAAAGCTGCACCAGGACGTGATCATCCTGCAAATCCAGCACTGGCTCGAAGAACACTTCGCTGACAAATTCCGTTTCGAAGACGTCGCCCGCGAACATGGCATGAGCATCCGCAACTTCATGCGCCGCTTCCAGACAGCCACCGGCGACAAGCCCCTGCATTACCTGCAGCGCCTGCGCATCGAAACCGCCAAAGGCTTGCTGTCCGGCAGCCGCAAGAGCATCAAGACCATCAGCTACGAAGTTGGTTACGACGATGCGAGCTTCTTCGCACGCCTGTTCCGCCAACACACGGAGTTGTCGCCAAATCAGTATCGGCAGCTCCTACAGGGGATCTTCAGCGCACAAAAAAAGGCCTGCATCTGCAGGCCCTTTTTATTTTCCGAATCGTCCTACGGCTTGTGCGCCCGGGACAGGAATTCGTGGGACTGCATTTCGAGCAAACGACTCAGGGTTCGCTGGAACTCAAAGTTCAGGCGACCACCGGTGTAGAGGTCCTTGAGTTCGACTTCGGCAGAAATGATCAGCTTGACGTTGCGATCGTAGAATTCGTCGACCATGTTGATGAAGCGTCGGGCGATGTCGTCGGTCGTGACGCTCATCTGCTCGACACCGCTGAGCAACACGGCGTGGAAGATTTTGCCCAGTTCGATGTAGTCGTTCTGGCTACGCGGACCGTCGCAGAGTTCGCGGAAGTCGAACCACGCCACGTCGTCACAGGTGCGAAGGGCACGAATTTCGCGGTTCTCGATCATCAGCACGTCGTTTTCGATCGCTGCGGTGCATTCCGGCGTCAGCGCGCGGAAGCTTTTGCGCAGGCTTTCGTGGGAGGCTTCGTCGAGCGGGAAGTGGAACAGCTCCGCTTGTTCGAGGTGACGCAGGCGATAGTCGACGCCGCTGTCGACGTTGACGATCTCGGTGTTCTGCTTGATCAGCGCGATGGCCGGCAGGAAGCGCGCGCGTTGCAGGCCGTCCTTGTACAAGCCGTCCGGCACGATGTTCGACGTCGCGACCAGCGTGACACCGTTCTTGAACAGTTCTTCCATCAAGGTGCCAAGGATCATGGCGTCGGTGATGTCGGAGACGAAGAACTCATCGAAGCAGATCACCCGGGCTTCGGTGGCGAAGCGCTTGGCAATGATGGTCAGCGGGTTTTTCTCGCCGCCCAGGGTCTTCATCTCTTCGTGCACGCGCTTCATGAAGCGGTGGAAGTGAGTACGGGACTTTTCCTTGAACGGCAGCGCTTCGAAGAAGGTGTCGACCAGGTAAGTCTTGCCGCGACCCACGCCGCCCCAGAAGTACAGGCCCTTGACCGGCGCCTGATCCTTCTTGCCAAACAGTTTGCCCAGCAGGCCCGGCTTGTTCTGCTCGGCCGCGACCAGATCGTCGTACAGGCGCTGCAGATGACGCACGGCAGTTTCCTGCGCGGCATCATGGAAGAATTCCGGGCGTTTCAGATCAGCTTGATATCGTTCTAGGGGCGTCATAATTCGTTAGCAAGGCAACAAAAACGGGCCGTCACTGTAGCGATGGCCCGTGGGAATGGCAATCAGCCCTTGGTCGGGCTGAGCCGTTGATTATTCCTGGACTGGCGTCAGGGCGATCCGCAAAGCCTCGATCGCCGCATCACGCGCGCCGCTGTCAGCGAACGCCGGGCTGTCACCCACGCACTGATCTTCCAGCCAGACGCTGAAGCCCAGGGCTTCGCTGCGCACGTCCAATGGCTGGCCCGACTGCAGCTGCTTGGTCACCTGCCCGGCGGTTTTACCATCGGCGAAGTTGCGCGACAGCAACAGTTGCTCGCCATCGGCCGCCAGCAAACGGAAGCGGAAACTGCCGTCATCTTCACGGAAGCTGACGAAACGCGCAGCCTTCGCGGCTTTCTTCTTGGTGGTCGTTGCCACTTGGGCCTGGGCAACGAAAGAACGCAGGCCTACCGCTTCGCGCAATTCGTTGAGGAAAGGAGTCGCAACTGCACGCGCCTTTTTCGCACCGTGCTGCAGGATGTCTTCAAGATCCGCCGGGCGCTCGATCAGTTGGTTGTAACGCTCGCGAGACTCGCCCAGTTCGCTGTCCAGCAGTTGGAACAGGCGGTTCTTCGCCTCGCCCCAACCCAGCCCCTGCAGCAGGTCGCTGCGGAATTCGTCAGCTTGCGCCGGGGTGGCGAACGCCTGGAACAAGGTGAACAGGTGGGAATTATCCGGATCCTTTGCCTCTCCCGGTGCACGGGAGTCGGTGACGATACGGGAAATCGCATCCTTCATTTCTTTGGCGCTGCTGAACAACGGAATGGTGTTGTCGTAGCTCTTGGACATCTTGCGACCGTCCAGGCCCGGCAGCGTGGCCACGCTTTCCTCGATCAACGCCTCGGGCATGGTGAAGAACTCCTTGCCCTGGCCGAACAGGTGGTTGAAACGCTGGCCGATGTCCCGGGCCATCTCCACGTGCTGGATCTGGTCGCGACCGACCGGCACCTTGTGCGCGTTGAACATCAGGATGTCCGCGGCCATCAGCACCGGGTAGCTATACAGGCCCATGGTGATGCCGGCGTCCGGGTCTTCACCGGCCTCGACGTTCTTGTCCACCGAGGCCTTGTAGGCATGGGCGCGATTGAGCAGGCCCTTGGCGGCGACGCAGGTCAGCAGCCAGGTCAGCTCGGGGATTTCCGGAATGTCGGACTGACGGTAGAAGGTCACGCGGTCCACATCCAGGCCACCGGCCAGCCAGGTCGCGGCGATCTCCAGGCGCGAGCGCTGGATGCGCAGCGGGTCATCGCACTTGATCAGGGCGTGGTAGTCGGCCAGGAAATAGAACGAATCGGCATTGCTGTCACGGCTGGCAAGGATCGCCGGGCGGATGGCGCCTGCGTAGTTGCCCAGGTGCGGCGTGCCGGTGGTGGTGATGCCGGTGAGGATACGGGTACGAGTCGTCATGGGTAATCGCTTGTCAGACTGCAATCAATTCGAGAGACGCGGCAGGATCAGATCCTTGAGATCGGTCAGCTTGCCATGAAAAAAGTGTCCGCATTCTGCCACTTTCAGCAGCTCATGGGGACGTTCGAGCTTGTCGGACCATTGGTAAACCAGCTGCGGATCGATCACTTCGTCGGTTTCGGGCTGGATCAACGTCAATTCGCCCTGCTGTGGCAGTTGATCCTCAGCGCCCAGACGCATGACCGCCGGTGCGACCATGAACAGATGCTTGAGCTTCTCGCCCTTGGCCTCGAGGCGTCCGCCGAGACTTGCCGCAACAAAACCGCCGAAGGAAAAACCGAACAGGGTCAGCGGCAATTCCGGGTGTCGGGCCCGAAACCACTCGGCGACGGCCTGGGCATCGTCGACTTCGCCGGTGCCCATGTCGTGGGTGCCTTCGCTGGCACCGACGCCGCGATAGTTGAAGCGCAGGGTGACCAGTCCGGCGTCGCGCGCAGTGCGCTGCAACGTCGACACCACTTTGTTGAGCATGGTGCCACCTTGCACCGGGTTCGGATGACAGATGAGCGCCAGGCCACGCGGCTGCTCGTTGTCCAGGTACAGTGCTTCCAGTTGGCCGACAGGGCCATCAATCACTACAGGTGTTTCGCGCATAAGCAAGGAAGGAACTCCGTGACCTCGAATCGGGTCGACTCGTCTAGCAAATTGTCTGTGGCTGTCTATTGCGAGTGAATCGCGGTATACAGCGCAGGTTCGAGCCGTTAACGTAAAGCAAAGCCGTTTATAGAGGAAGGACTCGTGGAACACTCGCTCTTAGTTTGGTTGTTACCGACTCTTGCCCTGGTTGTGGGTGTCGCCATTGGGTTTCTGATCGCTCGCCTTGCGCCGAATGCCGCGCCTAGCAGCACGCAACGTCAGCTGGACGATATTCAGGAACGTTTCGACAATTATCAGAACGAAGTGGTGACCCACTTCAACAGCACCGCGACACTGGTCAAGAAACTGACTCAGAGCTATCAGGAAGTGCAGGATCACCTCGCCGAGGGTGCCAACCGCCTGGCCCTGGACGAACAGACTCGTCAACGCCTGCTGGCTTCCCTGCACGCCGATGCGACGCAGGCTCCACGGGAACGCCTGACGCCACCGCGCAATCAGGAACCACCGCGCGACTACGCACCGAAAGCCCCGAACGCCCCGGGCATGCTCGATGAGCATTACGGCCTGAAGAAGTAATCAGGTTTCGCGCAATATGAAAAGCCCCCGGACAAGTGGTTGTCCGGGGGCTTTTTGTTTTTGCCTGTAGAAGCCTGTCGAGTGCAACGGGCTGCAATCTTGTTAACCAAGCACCTCACTGGCGACCTGATCAATCGCGCCTTGGGTGATCTCGACGATCAGGTCTGCCTCGGCCTCGGTCAGGACCAGCGGCGGTGCAAAACCAAGGATGTCGCCATGTGGCATCGCCCGGGCAATCATGCCGCGCTCCAGGCATGCCGCCGAGACTTTCGGGCCGACCTTCAAGGCGGCATCGAAGGGTGTGCGCTGTTCACGATCGGCCATGAACTCGACCGCCGCCAACATGCCGTCACCCCGTACTTCGCCCACCAGTGGATGGCCCTCGAGGGTTTCGCGCATCCGCCGATTGAGATAGGCGCCAACCTTATCGGCGTTGGCCGTGAGGTTTTCCCGCTCCAGGATGTCGAGGTTGGCCAGCGCCGCAGCCGCGCAGATCGGATGCCCGGAATAGGTCCAGCCGTGGCCCATGGCGCCCTGGGATTCGGAGGCCTTTTCAATCACGTCCCACACCTTTTCGCCGACGATCACCGCCGACAACGGCGCATACGCACTTGTCAGGCCCTTGGCCGTAGTGATCAAGTCCGGGCGCATGCCATATCGTTGGCTGCCCATCTTCGAACCCAGGCGACCGAAGGCGCAAACCACTTCATCGGCGATCAGCAGCACGTCGTACTTGTTCAGCACTGCCTGGATTGCCGCCCAATAGCCGGCCGGTGGAACGATGATGCCGCCAGTGCCCATCAATGGCTCGCCGATGAAGGCGGCAATGGTGTCCGGGCCTTCGGCGAGGATCATTTTTTCCAGCTCGTCGGCGCAATAGCGTACGAACGCGGCTTCATCCATGCCCGTCGGCGCCTTGCGATACCAGTGCGGGCACAGGGTGTGCTTGATGCCTTCAGCCGGCAGATCGAAATGCTGATGAAAACTCGGCAGGCCGGTCAAACTGCCTGTCATGATGCCCGAGCCGTGATAACCGCGATCGCGGGAGATGATTTTTTTCTTCTGCGGGCGCCCCAGGACGTTGTTGTAGTAGCGTACCAGTTTGATCTGGGTTTCGTTGGCGTCAGAGCCAGAGAGGCCGTAGTAGACCTTCTTCATGCCTTCCGGTGCCCAGTCGATGATACGTCTGGATAGCTCGATGATCGCTTCGGTCGAGTGGCCCATGTAGGTATGGTAATAGGCCAGTTCCCTGGCTTGCTTGTAGATCGCATCGGCCACCTCGGTGCGGCCATAGCCGATGTTCACGCAGTACAGGCCGGCGAAGGCGTCGATCAGTTCGCGGCCTTCGTGGTCGCGGATACGGATACCCGAAGCGCCTGTGATGATGCGCCCCTTGAGTGCGCCGCTGGCGTGGTCATGGGCGTGAGTCGAGGGATGCATGAAGTGCGCACGGTCTTGTTCGAACAGCGAGTCGAGTTCTTGGTTCATGGCATGTCTCCTGAGAACGGGCCTTGGAAATGGCCTTAGAATTGGCCTTAGAATTGGCCTTGATGGTGCAGGCAAAAGTATTTGGTTTCGACAAAGGCTTCGAAGCCCTCGGTGCCGCCTTCACGGCCCAGCCCCGAGGCTTTCATGCCACCGAACGGGATAGGGTGACCGGTGAACTTGACGCCATTGACTGCGACCATGGCGTGGTCGAGTCGGCGAATCAGCGGGTAAATCAGGTCCAGGCGGTTGGAACAAATGTAGGCCGCCAGGCCGTACTCGGTGTCGTTGGCCATCTCGACGGCCTGGTCGAGGGTGTCGAACGGCATCACCCCGGCAATCGGCGCGAAATTCTCCTCGCGGTAAATGCGCATCTGCGGCGTGACATCGGCCAGCACCGTTGGCTGGTAGAACAAGCCACCAAGGGCATGGGCCTCACCGCCCACCAGCCGTTGCGCGCCGTGTTGCAGGGCATCGGCTACACGCTCGGCGGTGACATCGAATGCGGCCTGGTGCATCAATGGGCCGACATCGACCTGTTGCTCGTGGTCTCCGACCATGGCCGGACCGACCTGCAACTCACGCACCGCCGAGGCAAACCGCGTGAGAAATTGCGGATAGACAGAGCGCTCGACCATGATGCGGTTGGCCGCACAGCAATCCTGGCCGGAGGTCTGGAACTTGGCGGCCACTGCGACTTTCACCGCCAACTGCAAGTCGGCATCGGCGCAGACAATGAACGGTGCGTTGCCCCCCAGCTCCAGGGATACCTTTTTCACATCCTCGGCGGCCGCTTGCAGAACCAGCTTACCGACGCGGGTGGAACCGGTGAAACTCACCGAGCGCACGCGGGTGTCCTGCACCAGGGTTTGCATAGTCACTTGCGGTTCGCCCAGCACCACATTGAACACGCCCGAGGGAAACCCCGCCTCCTCCGCCAGTTGCGCCAAGGCGAACGCCGAGTACGGGGTTTCGTGGGCCGGCTTGATCACCACGGTGCAACCGGCGGCCAGGGCGGCGGCGGCTTTGCGGGTAATCATGGCCGAGGGGAAGTTCCACGGTGTCAGCAGTGCGCAGACGCCGACCGGCTCCTTCACCGTCCCCAGGTGTGCGCCGGGAATGTGGCTGGGAATGTTTTGCCCGTACAGGCGCCGCGCCTCTTCGGCGAACCAGGGAATGAAACTGGCGGCGTAGGCGATTTCACCTCGGGATTCGGCCAGGGACTTGCCCTGCTCCAGACTGAGAATCCGCGCCAGGTCTTCCTGATGTTCCAGGATCAGTGCGGCCCAGCGCCGCAGGATTGCCCCGCGAGACTCGAGGCTTTGTTCGCGCCAGTCAGCGAACGCGCGATGGGCCGCATCGACGGCGGCGACGAT
Source organism: Pseudomonas sp. V98_8 (assembly GCF_029967975.1). Classification (NCBI taxonomy): domain Bacteria; kingdom Pseudomonadati; phylum Pseudomonadota; class Gammaproteobacteria; order Pseudomonadales; family Pseudomonadaceae; genus Pseudomonas; species Pseudomonas sp. V98_8. Next base: position 49,043 of record NZ_JASCAE010000006.1, on the reverse strand, counting down.
TTGCGGTGGGTCGAGCAGCGGCACATGGCCGATCAATTTTTGATCAGCGGGGTTATGCACAGCGATGCTGTGGCCGCTGTCACTGTGCACCCAATGGCCATCGATGTAGCAAAGGGCCTTGAACAGCAGTGGATGTTTGTAAGTCATGGCGTTCACTCCAATCCGTGTGCGTGGAACCATGCTAGGGCAGCCGACCCTTGGGGATTTGGCGTTTGAACGGGTGCGGCAGGTGGTTTTTTCTGATTGGGTGGGGGTGGACAGCGGATTTTTGCCGTGTGGGGATTTATCCGTCGGAGCGGGTTGGCTCGCAATGCGGGGACAAGTACAGGGGGTATCAGACATCCGGCATTTTCGTTGACGACTCTCACCACCAAGCTCACTCCTGCGGGGGCAATGCGCCGCCAGTCTTGATGGTTTTGGTGACGATGTAGGTGAAGTAACGCTCGATGCCCAGGTCATCGAGCAGCAACTGGTCGATAAAGCGCTGGTAGTGATCGATGTCCGGTGCCTGGATCATCGCCATGTAATCGACACCTCCGCCGGTGGCATAACAGAACGCGACTTCGGGCGCCTCGCTCATGCGCTGCTCGAAGCGCCGCATGTCCTGCGCGGTATGCCGGGCCAGGGTGATCTCCACCAGGACGTGCTGAGTTTTGAACACCGCTCCCCAGTCGATTTGCGCCCGATAGCCCTTGATCAGGCCGAGGACCTCGAGCTTGCGCACCCGCTCCCAGGCCGGGGTCACCGAGAGATTGATCGCCTCGGCCAGGCTCGACTTGGTGATACGCCCGTCGTCAGCGAGAATCCGCAGGATCTTCAGGTCATAGCGATCGAGTTTGTGCATGGGCAGCAAATCTCCTGAATGAAAGGGGGAACCTTGCAGGAGCCCGCTCGCTCCCACAGGGGCGTTGGTTCAGGTCAGTACATCCGCGATCACTGCCAGGGTATCGCCACACCCCACCAGCCCGGGAAAGTGCCGGGCCGCCAGCAAACCGTTGCGTGCCGCTCGATACTCCACCGGGGCCACGCCACTGCGGGTGACGTCGTAGACGCGGGCAATCACCTCACCCTTGCTCACGTTTTCGCCCAGGTCCCGGCACATTTCCAGCAGACCATCGTGTTCGCTGGCAATGAAACAATCGCTGTCGGGCATGTCGAGCATGATCGACGGCGCCGTTTGCAGTTCGCCCTCAAGAATCCCGGCGTGCACCAACAGATTGCGCACGCCGCGCTCGGCTATCGCCACACTAAGCGCCGTAGACGAACCGCCGCCGCCCAACTCCGTCGTGACGAAGACTTTGCCCTGGGACTCGGCGGCGGTGTCGTACATTGCCCCGGCATCGAGTTCGAGCATTCGCATGCTGTACGGGGCATTGAATGCACGCATGCCGGCCTCGCACTGTGCCTGTTGCTGATTATCCGCCAGCACATGACACGCGGCGAACGGCAGGAAATCCAGGGTGCGCCCGCCCGAGTGAATGTCCAGCACGATGTCGGCCAGGGGCAGCAAGGTGCGGGTAAAATAATCGGCGATCTTCTCTGTCACCGTACCGTCCGGCTTGCCGGGAAAACTGCGGTTGAGGTTGCCTTTGTCGATGGGTGAGGTGCGCCGCCCGGCATGGAATGCCGGGGTGTTCATGAACGGGACGATGATGACCCGCCCGCTGACCTCGGCAGCCGTCAGGCTTTGTGCCAGTTTGCTCAACGCCACCGGGCCTTCGTATTCGTCTCCGTGGTTACCGCCGGTGAGCAGCGCAGTCGGTCCATCGCCGCGCGAAATCACCGTGAGCGGGATCATCACCGCCCCCCAGGCGGAATCGTCCCGGGAGTACGGCAACTTGAGAAAACCGTGCTGCACGCCTTGACGATTGAAATCCACCGTGGCGCTGATCGGGTTAACGGGCAGATCGCTCATGGCTCAATCCTTCACGAACAGTTGGCGTGGCACGTTGCACAGGGTTTCGACACCCGTATCGGTGATCAGGATGCTTTCGGTGATTTCCAGTCCCCAGTCGTCCATCCATAGCCCCGGCATGAAGTGGAACGTCATGCCCGGTTGCAATACGCTGGTGTCGCCGGGACGCAGGCTCATGGTGCGCTCGCCCCAGTCCGGCGGATAACTGATCCCGATCGGGTAACCGCAGCGGCTGTCCTTGTGAATGCCGAACTTCTCCAGCACCTTGAAAAACGCTACTGCAATGTCACCGGTGGTGTTGCCCGGCTTGGCCGCTTCAAGCCCGGCGGCGATGCCTTCGACCACGGCTTTCTCGCCATCGAGGAAATGCTGCGGCGGCTTGCCCAGGTAGATCGTGCGCGACAACGGGCAGTGATAGCGCTTGTAGCAACCGGCGATTTCGAAGAAGGTGCCGGCGCCCTTTTCGAACGGGGAATCGTCCCAGGTCAGGTGCGGTGCGCTGGCATCGGCACCGGTGGGCAGCAATGGCACGATGGCTGGATAATCGCCCCCATGGCCGTCGGCACCGAGGATGCCACTGCTGTAGATCTCGGCCACCAGTTCGTTCTTGCGCATGCCCGGTTCGATCCGTTCGAGGATCCTTGCGTGCATTTTTTCGACGATGCGCGCGGCGATACGCATGTAGGCGATTTCCTGCGGCGACTTGACCGCCCGCTGCCAGTTCACCAACCCGACCGCGTCGATCAACCTGGCCTTCGGCAGGTTTTTCTGCAGCGATAGAAATGCGGCAGCACTGAAGTAATAGTTGTCCATTTCCACGCCGAGGGTCAGCGCATCCCAGCCCCGGGCGCTGATCACTTCCCGCGACAGGTAATCCATGGGATGACGTTCGCGCGACTGCACGTAGATGTCCGGGTAGCCGATGATGTTTTCCTGCTGCATGAACACCGTGCGCTTGGCACCGTTGGCGTCCTGGCCACGACCGAACCATACCGGTTCGCCATCCAGCGCCAGCAGCACGCATTGATGAACATAGAACGACCAACCGTCATAGCCGGTCAGCCAGGCCATGTTCGACGGATCGGTGACCAGCAACAGCTCAATGCCCTGGGCCTGCATGGCCACTCGCACCTTGGCCAGACGCTGGGCGTATTCCTCCCGCGTAAACGGAAGATTGACGACTATCTGAGACATGCACATGCCCTCTCTTAGATGAAGCCGATAAATGACGCGCGGATGAAAAAAAACGATTAACTGGCGAACTGAAAACCCTTGCCGGCCGAACGCGCACGCTCGAATGCCAGATTGGCCATGGCCGTGTCCTGGGCACCGGTGCCTGTGAGGTCACACAAGGTGACCTGCGCAGCATCCGTGCGACCGGGCCGCTGGCCGGCCAGCACCTGACCCAGTTCGGCGAAGCCCGACTCGTCACCGACGACACCGGCCGCCAACGCGTGATGCAGTTCGCCGAGAATGCGGGTCTGACTGAGGTGATCCGCCACGTAGCGGTCGACTTGCGCCAGCGCCTGGGGGGAAATTTCGTTCTTGTGCTCGGCATCCGAGCCCATGGCGGTGATGTGCAGGCCCGGGCGCAGATGGTGCGAATCGATCAGCGGCGCGCGACTGGGTGTGCAGGTGATGGCGATATCGACCTCGGCCATGGCCTCGTCGATGGTGGCGCATGGCATGACGTCCAGGCCGCTGTCCCGCGCCAGGTCGACACTGAAGGCCTGGGCCTTGGCCAAGTCCCGCGCCCACACTCGCACGTTGTCGATGGGCCGCACCAGGCGCAGGGCCTGCAACTGCAATGCGGCCTGCTCGCCGGCGCCTATCAGGGCCACGCTACGGCTGTCGGCCCGAGACAATGCCCGCGCTGCCACAGCCCCGGCTGCTGCCGTACGCACCGCCGTCAGATAGCCGTTATCCAGCAACAAGGCATCGAGCAGACCGGTGCGCGCCGACAGCAACATCATCATGCCGTTGAGGCTGGGCAGACCGAGTTTGGGGTTGTCGAAAAAGCCCGGGCTGACCTTGATCGCAAAACGCTCAAGCCCCGGCAGATAGGCAGTCTTCACGTCCACTTCGCCGTTATGCTCGGGGATGTCCAGGCGCAGGATCGGCGGCATCGCCACGGCGGCGGTGGCCAGCAGCACGAACGCTTGCTGGATGGCTTCGATACTGGGCAGATCCAGGGCCACGCAGGCACGTAGATCCGCTTCGCTCAACAAGGTGATTTCACTCATTAACGCGGCGCTCCTTTGAGTCGTTATTGTCGGTTTCACGCATCAGCGCCGGCGAGCACGCGCAGATGCTGGTCAATGTCGACATTGCGCCCGCTCACCACCACCACGATCGGGCCGCGAGGCTCGATCAGGCCATCGAGCAATGCGCCGATCCCCACTGCGGCTGCGCCCTCCAGTACCTGGCGCTCCTCGCGATAGGCATGGCGGATGGCATTGGCAATGGAGGCTTCGCTGAGCAGGTGCAGGTGATCGCAGGTGTTGCGGGTCATGCTGAAGGTGTAACGGTTGTCCAGGCCGATACCGCCGCCGAGGGAGTCGGCCAGGGTTGGCAATTCTTCGACTTCCACCGGGTGGCCAGCTTCGACACTGGCGTGCATCGCCGCCCCACGGAGCATGCTGATGCCATGCGTGACGATTTGCCGGTTGGCGGCTTTCAACGCCAATGCCACGCCGGCAAACAGGCCGCCACCGGACAACGGCACCAGCACCTGGGCGACATCCGGTTGCTGTTCAAGAATCTCCAACCCCAGCGTGCCCTGCCCTGCAATGATTGCCGGGTGATCGAACGGAAGCAGCAGCGTCGCGCCCTGCTCGGCGCAAATTCGCTCGGCTTCGCGCTGGGCATCATCCTGGGACCGGCCGACGATGCACACTTGGGCGCCGAGATCGCGAATGGCCTGGACTTTGTTTTCGGGCACCAGATGCGACAGGCAAATCGTTGCCTTCACGCCTTGTCGGGAAGCGGCATACGCCAGCGCCCGTCCATGGTTGCCTGTAGAGGCAGCGACGACACCCAAGGCCTTTTGCCCGGCAGTGAGTTGCGCCACGGCATTGCTCGCGCCACGCAATTTGAAGCTACCGGTGATCTGCTGGGATTCGAGCTTGAGGTAGACCGGCACACCCAAGAGCCGGGACAGGCTGAAGGAATGCTCCATGGGCGTGCGTCGCACCAGCCGTTCGATACGCTGGCGGGCAAGGTAGACATCGTTGAGCTCAAGCACTGACATGACCGCATCCCGATGAGGTATTGGACGCAGTCTAAAAGGGCAGGATTGTCACGCTGAATGTACTAGGGCAATTTAGTCGACAATATTTTTGACGTCTTTTTCCCCGCTCAAAAGTCGTGGATCTGCGGGTACTGGCTGAAGATTGCGCGCATGTTCACCAACGCATCGCGCATTTCGTCATCGCTGCATTCAGCGCCGACACACATCCGCACTGCCCGCGCCCGCGGTGTACCTCGCACCGTAAAAGGGTCTGGCGAGGTGACTGCGATGTGCCTCTGCCGCAACGTCCGAACAAGGCTGTCGACTTCCCAGTGTACAGGTATGCCGACCCAGGCATTGAGCGCATTCGGATGTTGTCCCAGCACATGTTCGCCCAGATACTCACTGACCATCGCCTGGCGCCCGGCCAATAGCCGACGTTGCAACTGCACCAGGGTGTCGGCACGTCCGTCACGAATCCAGCGGGTGGCAATCTCCGCGACCATCGGCGTCGCCATCCAACTGTTGACCCGCAAAATACTTTCGGTACGCAATGCCAGTCGCTTGGGCATGACCAGGAAACCGACACGCAATCCGGTGAGCACCGACTTGGTCATACTGGTGCAATAGAAGGACAACTCCGGCAGGTAGTGGCTGATGGGCGGGGCGCGACGTTCGTCCAACAACGGCCCGTACACGTCATCCTCGATAATATGCACGCCGAAGCGACGGGCGATCTCGGCAATTTCGCGACGGCGATTGTCCGGCATCAAGCTGGTGGTGGGATTATTCAGGTTCGGCGTGCAGACCAGTGCGGTAATGCGTTCATTGCTGCACATATCCTCGAAATGCTCAGGGTCGATGCCGTGGCGGTCCATCTCCAGCCCCTTGAGGGTAAATCCCAGCACCTGGGAGTTTCCGATCACGCCATGGTCGCTGAGCCCCTCACAGAGCACCACGTCGTCGGGCCCGGCCAGCGAGGCCAGGGCCAGGAAGATTCCGTGGGCAGCGCCGTTGGTAATCAGGATATCGTCGCGCTCCACGCGCAGCCCCTGGCGCGCGATCCAGTGCATGGCCGCTTCACGGTGTGATTCGAAACCGGCGATTGGCCGGAACGCATGAATCCAGGGTTGATCCTCTTCGGTGCTCAACTCGCGGCAAGTGTCGCGCCAGAACTGGTCGTGCTCACGGGTGTGCAAGATCCGCGCGATGGAAAAATCCACCAGCGCCCGTTCAGGACTGTCGAGGATATAAGTGGCCACCCGGTCGCTCATGCGCCGCGAAACGAAACTGCCACGCCCCACTTCGCATCGCACCAGCCCCTGGCGCTCCAGCTCTTTATAAGCATTGGTGACCGTCTGTACGCTGATCCCCATGGCATCGGCGACCTGACGTTGCGGGGGCAGGCGTTGCTCGTTGGCCAACACGCCCTGCTCGATGTCGTCGGCAATCGCCTGAACCAGAATCTTGTATTTCGACTCGCCGCTACGTGCGAGTTCCAGTGCTGCTTTCCACTTGTCCATCGGCGTCGAACCCGCGTGTTTGCCAGTGCCGACAGCATCCCGCGAGAATCCATGCAAAGCAATTGTCCTAGTGCAATGCAATGTGGCGCGAGGCTTTTGTATGCTCGGTCCAAGGTCGATGCACAGGCGACAGAACCCGCCACCCACAATAACCAATCGATCTGTACCGGAACTGTGCCCCACGCCTCGGCTCAACAGGATACGGCTCTTGTACGCTTTGCTCTTGTCACACTGCCTCCTAACACAGAGCCGTCGACGACGGGTCCACAAGAAACAGGAGATTTTCGATGAGCAATTCCCTTCCCCGCAGCTCCTATACCCTAGGTGCCGGTGCGTTACGTCACCTGTTCGTGGCTTGCGCGATATTCGGCCTGGCTGCTGGCGCACACGCCGCCACGACCCTTGAAACCATCACGAAAAACAGCAATATCCGTATCGGCTACGCCAACGAAACCCCGTTTGCCTTCACCGAAACCGACGGTCGGGTGACCGGTGAATCGCCGGAAATCGCCAAAGTCATTTTCGCCAAGATGGGCATCAAGCAGGTCGACGGCGTACTGACCGAGTGGGGGTCCTTGATCCCGGGCCTGCGGGCCGGGCGCTTCGATGTGATTGCCGCCGGCATGTACATCACCCCTGAGCGCTGCAAGCAAGTCATCTTCACCGACCCGCAGTACCAGTTGCCTGACGCGCTCCTGACCGCCAAAGGTAACCCGAAAAATCTGCACAGCTATGAAGACGTCGCCAAAAACCCGGACGTGAAACTGGCGATCATGGCCGGCACGGTCAACCTGAAATACGCACGGGATTCCGGCGTGAAAGATGCGCAGATCCTCCAGGTACCGGACACCACTGCCCAGTTGCAAGCGGTGCGCGCCGGTCGTGCCGATGCCGCCGTGGGCACGCAACTGACCATGAAAGGCCTGGCCGCCAAGGGCGGTGAAAAAGTCGAAGCGGTCACCGACTTCAAGGATGACCCGTCGCATACCGGTTATGGTGCCCTCGCCTTCCGCCCGGAAGACAAGGACCTGCGCGATGCGGTCAACGCCGAGCTGAAAAAATGGCTGGGCTCCGAAGAGCATCTCAAGACGGTCGCCCCGTTCGGCTTCGACAAATCCAACGTGACAAGCAAAACGGCTGCCGAGCTCTGCGCGCCATAGCCGAAACAGGCATGGCGCCGTGGCGCGATGCCTGCTTCCCTGCTTAATCCGGATGTTGAACCGTGCAGGTGTGAACAATGGGTGAATTACTTCCGCTATTGATACAAGGCGCCTGGGTGACCCTCCAGGTGACATTCTTCGGCTCGATCCTGGCCATTGTCGCAGCCATTCTGGCGGCGCTGGGGCGCATGTCGCCGTGGCGGCCGCTGAGCTGGTTCTCGGTCGCCTACATTGAAGTGTTTCGCGGTACGTCGTTGCTGGTGCAACTGTTCTGGCTGTTTTTCGTACTGCCGCTGCCACCGTTCAATCTGGAACTGAGCCCCTACAGCGTGGCCATCGTCGGCCTCGGCCTGCACATCGGCGCCTATGGCGCGGAAGTGATGCGCGGTGCCATCAGCTCTGTGGCCAAGGGTCAGTACGAAGCAGCGACGGCGCTGAACTTCAGCGCCTACAAGCGTTTTCGCCGGATCATCCTGCCCCAGGCGCTGCTGGCGGCCATTCCACCGGGCACCAACCTGCTGATCGAGTTGTTGAAAAACACCTCACTGGTGTCGCTGATTACCTTGTCCGACCTGAGCTTTCGCGCTCGGCAACTGGATCAGGCCACGTTCCAGACCCTGGAAATCTTCAGCCTGGCGCTGGTGATGTATTTCATCCTGGCCCAAGCGATCAACCTCGGCATGCGCAGCATTGAGCGTCGACTGGCGCGCGGCCGGATGCGTGGAGGTTTGTCATGACCCTGTTCGACTGGACGTATGCCTGGCAGATCCTTCCCGATCTGCTGCGCGCCTCGCTCAACACCGTCGGTATTACCCTGATAGGCTTCCTGATCGCCATCGTGCTGGGACTGTTTCTCGCCATCGGCCGTCGCAGCCGCCTGTACTGGCTGTCGTGGCCCATTGCAGGAACGATCGAATTCATCCGCAGCACACCGCTGCTGATCCAGGTGTATTTCCTCTACTACGTGCTGCCCAACTACGGGGTAAGCCTGTCGGCCATGCAAGTGGGGATCGTCGGGATCGGCGTGCACTACGCCTGCTACATCGCCGAGGTCTATCGCGGCGGGCTGGATGCGGTGCCGCGGGCACAGTGGGAAGCGGTGACTGCGCTGAACATTGCGCCCTACAGCGCCTACCGCAACATCATCCTGCCCCAGGCCCTGCGGCCGATCCTGCCACCGCTGGGCAACTATCTGGTGGCGATGCTCAAGGACACGCCGGTGCTGTCGGCCATCACCGTGGTGGAAATCATGCAGCAGGCCAAGAACATCGGTTCCGAAAACTTCCGCTACCTGGAGCCGATCACCATGGTCGGCCTGTTTTTCCTCGCCCTGAGCATCGCCCTGGCTTATCTGGTACGGCGCCTCGAACTGCGCCTGGAGCTACGCTAATGACCTCTCCACTCTCGACCTCCAACGACCTTTCCCGGCGCGGCAACCTGACGCCGCTGCATCCGCAAGAGGCCACGGCCATGCATCCACCGCAAGCGCTCCAGCCGATTGTCAGCTTCCAGGACGTCACCAAAAGCTACGGCAATTTCACGGTGCTTGACCATCTGAACCTGGACGTCACGCCCGGCGAGAAGGTCGCGATCATCGGCCCCAGCGGCTCGGGCAAATCCACGCTGTTGCGGGTACTGATGACCCTCGAAGGCATCGATGACGGCTTGATCCGGATTGAAGATGATCTGTTGACGCACATGCCCAATCGCAACGGTGTATTGGTGCCGGCCAACGACCGGCACATCCGCCGCGTACGCGGCAAGATCGGCATGGTGTTCCAGAGTTTCAACCTGTTCCCGCACATGACGGCGTTGCAAAACGTCATCGAGGCGCCGGTGCAGGTACTGGGCATGAAACCCGCCGAGGCCCGCGAGCGCGCGGCGGATCTGCTGGAGCTGGTGGGGCTGGGCAGCAAGCTGGGGCACTACCCTTCGCAACTGTCCGGTGGGCAGCAGCAACGGGTAGCGATCGCACGCGCCCTGGCCATGCGACCCAAAGTCATGCTCTTTGACGAAGTCACCTCGGCACTCGACCCGGAACTGTGTGGCGAAGTACTTAACGTGATCCGCAAGCTTGGTGCCGAACATAACCTGACCATGCTGATGGTCACGCACCAGATGGGTTTCGCCCGGGAATTCGCTGATCGCGTGTGCTTCTTCTACAAGGGCCAGATCCATGAACAGGGCACCCCGGCGCAGATCTTCGAGCATCCGCAGCAGGAACGTACTTGCGCGTTCCTCAGTGCAGTGAAAGAGGCTAACTGAGGGGGCATCAGATCTGGACTCGTCGCGACGGGCCGGCACAGGCAACAAAAAAAATGCCCGATTATCGAATCGGGCATTTTTCATTGTGCCAAGTGTATTGCCGAACGCTGCCTTATTGCTGAGCACCGTACTGCTGGCCTGGAATCGCCTTCAGGTTGACCTCTACCCGGCGGTTCTGCGCCCGACCATTGGCATCGGCGTTGCTGGCGACCGGGTTATCCGGGCCGGCGCCACGGGCGCTCAGGTTGGTGCCGCTCACGCCTTGCGAGGTCAGGTAAGTCGCCACGCTTTGGGCGCGACGCTGGGACAGGTCCATGTTGTGCTGACGGCTGCCGGTGCTGTCGGTGTAACCGACGATTTCGATCTGGTTCTGGTTGAACTCTTTCAGCGAGCCGGCCAGGTTGTTCAAAGGCTGGTAGAAGCTCGAAGCGATGTTCGCCGAATCGGTGGCGAACGTGATATTGCCCGGCATGATCAGCTTGATCTGATCGCCCTCACGCTGCACTTCGACACCGGTGTTGGCCATGCTCGCCCGCAATTTTTTCTCCTGCTGGTCGGCGTAGTAGCCGTAACCGGCAGCGGAAGCGCCCACTACGGCTGCACCGATCAGCGCGCCCTTGCCACGGTTGTCGTGGTTGATGGCAGCACCGGCCACTGCACCTGCCAGAGCCCCGAGGCCACCGTACTTGGCGGTTTTGCTCATGCCCGTGGAGCCGCTATCGGCCTGGCCCTGGTTGTCGTAGGGGTTGGGCGATGCGCAACCGGCCAACAAAGCCACGGCAGTAGCGACAATAATCAAACGAGGCGTGGTGAACATGTAGAGCTCCTACTTTTTTGCATTCTGTGGTGCAACGGTTTCAAGCATCGAACCATTGCCGGTGTTGGATCGTTTCCCGAGGTAAAAATTCCACTCGTTACAAATCAGGCGCGAACAAAAGGGTTCTCGCGCATTTCATCACCCAAGCGCGTATCCGGACCATGTCCGGCCACGACCGTCGCCTCTTCGTCGAGGGTATACAAACGCTGCTTGATCGAACGCACGATGGTCGCCTGATCGCCGCCCCATAGATCCGTGCGCCCTACCCCGCGCCGGAACAAGGTATCCCCGGCAATCAGCAGCTTCGCGTCGGAAAACCAGAAGCTCATGGAGCCTGGGGTGTGACCCGGTGTGTGCAAAGCCACACCACAACCACACGCCAACTCTTCATCGTCGGCCAGCCAGCGGTCCGGCGACGGTACCGGCGTGTAGGGCACGCCGAACATCTGGCATTGCATCTCCAGGTTGTCCCAGAGAAATTGATCTTCCTTGTGCAGATGCAGGGTGGCGCCGGTTTTTTCCTTCAACTGGCCAGAGGCCAGGAAGTGATCGAGGTGCGCGTGGGTGTGAATGATACTGACCACCTTCAGGCCCAAAGCATCGAGCCGCGCGAGGATCAGTTCGTGATTGCCGCCCGGATCGACCACGATGGCTTTTTTCGTGATCGGATCGCCGATGATCGTGCAGTTGCACTGCAACGGGCCGACGGGGAAGGTTTCGCGGATCAGCGCAGGTTTGGCAGCGTCCATGGGTGTTCCTGGAAAAAATGGATGGCCTATTCTGGCACAGGCATGTCCGATTGCGGGGCGTGAGGGACCCAACGCTACACCAACACCCCCAATTCCTTCGCCCGCGCCACCGCCTGCGTGCGCCTCTCTACCCCCAGCTTGCTGTTGATATGGCTGGCATGGGTTTTCACCGTGTGCAGGGAAATGAATAGCTGGTCGCTGATTTCCTGATTTGAGCAGCCTTGGGCGATCAGGCGCAGGACGGCCATTTCCCGGGTGCTGAGTTGTTCTGACGCGGGGATGGGCTCCAGCGTCGGGCGAGAGGTCATGGCTGGAAGTTTGTCTGCAAGTTCCTGGGTAACCGGGGTCGACGCACAGAGTTGAAGCTGCCCACGCAGCCAGTCTGGGTGCTCGGCCAATAGCTTTTCAAAGGGTTGCAGTACGCCGCCGGCTGCGGCGTCCAGTGCCTGGACCAGCGCCTTGCGGGCCTCGGGTTCGCGGCCGCTGCCCAGCAACAGTAAAACTTTTTGCGTCAGCGCCATTGCGCTGAGCATCTGCCGACCGGTTTGCTGGCCGTGTTCGAGCAGCGCATTCAATCGCCCTTCGGCCAGCATCGGCTGGTTCTGGATAACCTCCAGCAACGCTTGCTGCAGTTCGATGTGCAGCGGCAATTGTGGATGGAATTCCGGTGGCGCGGCCGGCTGCTCGCCGTTATAGGTCTGCCCCAATCGCGCCAGCCAGGCTTGCGCCAGGTCGGTACGCCCCTGGGCCAGCCAGAGTTCGCATTTGACCAGGGTAATCATTGCCAGGTAGTAGATCGGCGGCACGTCCCAGATGTGCATCAGCCGCTCGGCTTCGGCGAGCTCGGCAAAGGCCTTGGCGAACTCACCGCTGTTGCCTTCAAGCCGGGCGATCACGCAATGGCCGATCAGGACGCTGATATCACGACAGGCGCGGGCTTCACCTAAACCGGCCTGCAAGCGTAGCCGCGCCGCCTGAGGTTGCAGGCGCAAGGCCAACAGGAAGCCCTCATACAACGTCAGTCGGGCACGTACGGCAAAGAGCCGCTGCGCCGGCAGCCCCTGCATGCGTTGCAGCCCTTGGCGGACTTCATCCAGTGCTCGCAGTATTTCGCCCCGCGCCTGCAATACGCGAGCGCGGTCGTAGTGGGCCAGCGCCTCGAACAACGGATTGCCAACCCGTTGCGCCAGCTCCAGGGAGTCACGGTTCAACGCCCTGGCACGCCACATGTCGCCATCGGCAATCGCCAGGTTGGACAGGGTCGAAAGGCACATCAATCGCTGGCCATAGCGCTTGCACGGAAGACTCTCCAGCGCTTCGGTGCAGTAACGCAGGGTCAGTTCGCGGTTACCGCGCCCGCGCGCGATGATCCCGCTCAGGGCCAGCCATTGCGCCAGCATCGACTTCTGCGCGGTGGCCGACGGCGCTGGCAGGAAGCGGCTCAGGTGGCTGGCCAGTTCCTCGGCAGCGTCCAGCTGGCAGGCCAGGCCCAACGCCCAGCTGTAGAGCACGATCAGGCGAGGCGTGCTGATCAGCAGGCTATCGGGCAAGTCCATTTTCCAGCGCAGCAACATGCCGACGTTCTGTTCGGCCAGCAGTTGTTCTTCGGAAAGGTTTTGCACCAGGTTGGCCGCAACGTCCAGGTGCCCGGCTCGCAACGCTTGCTCGACCGCTTCATCGAGCAAGCCCTGGGCGTTGAACCAGCGACAGGCACGCAGGTGCAGGCTGGCGGCCGGCACCATCGATTGCGCGCCCGGCCGGGTGCGCAGCAGGTCGGAAAACAGATGGTGATAGCGATACCAGTGGCCGTGTTCGTCCAGCGGCACCAGGAACACTTGGTGGGCAGCCAGGAAGCGCAGGATTTCGGCGCTGTCATGGGCATCGCGAATGGCGTCGCACAGTTCGCTGCAAAAACGCTCCTGGTGGGCGGTGTCGTAGAGGAAGGCTTGTACCTCGGCGGGCAGGCAATCGATCACTTCTTCGAGCAGGTAATCGCGGATCAACCCTTCCCCACCGTGCAGTGCCTGGGGCAATGCCCCCTGATTGCCTGCCTCGGAGGCGGCCAGCAACCAGAAGCGCAACCCGGCAACCCAGCCTTCGCTGCGCTGGATCAGGTTTTCCAGCGCCTCCCCACGCAACGAACTGCTGTGCCGATCGAGCAGGCTCAAGGCTTCATCGTGGGTCAGGCGCAAATCCTGCTCATGCAACTCCAGCAGTTGGCGCGACAGGCGCAACCGCGCCAGGTGCCAGTCCGGACGTTGTCGACTGGTGACCATCACCAGCAAGCCATCGGGAAGGTGGTTGAGGAAAAACTGCAGGCAGCGATCGAGCACCGGCCCCTGGGCCAGGTGATAGTCATCGAGCACCAGCAACAGGGGGCTCGCCGTCGATAGATGCACGGCCAGCTCGTCGAGCAGCCCGTCCAGCCATTCTTCGAAGGCGAACGGCTGATGACGCTGGCGCATCTTCAATAATCCGAGGGACTGCCTGCCCAGTTGCGGAAAAAAATCCTGCAGGCCTTCGAGCAACCGCTCGAGGAACCGGCCCGGGTCGTTGTCACGCGGGCTCAGCCCCAGCCAGAGACTTTGCCAGTGCGGCGGCAGTGCCTGACAGAACTCCACCGCCAACGAACTCTTGCCGAACCCGGCCGGTGCGCTGACCAGCAGCAACCTGCCACCGAGACCGGCGCTCAGGCGCTCGCACAAGCGTGGACGCAGCACATGGCCGTCCGGCAATGGCGGTCTGAAAAAGCGCCCGTCCAGCGCGGCGACAGCGACGCTTGCAGGACCTGGTGGTGGGGACAGATCAGTCATGGCCGGCTCTTGTTAGTGTTGCGGGTGGCGGCGTTGCAGATCTCCGCAGACTAGCGGTAAACGAGGACGGAATGAAGGTTATTGCTACAAATGGCTACAAAAAGTCTACACACACTGTAGGAGCGAGCCTGCTCCGGGCGGCGTTCCGACGATGGTCGTGAACGATAGCGCGTGAAGTCTGGCACCACGCGGTGCTCTCTGGTTTTTCGCGAGCAGGCTCGCTCCTACAGGGGAAAAGCCAAAAAAACGCCCCGAACCAGTCGGGGCGTTTTTCCAGAGGATGCGGCCTCAGGTCATTGCACGTTAGCGAACACCATCCTGGCGCAATGCGGCCGGGGTGAAGTCGCTGGTGGTGGCGGTGAAGCCGAAGTCATACGCCGACTTCTCTTCGTTCTTCATGCCCAGTGCCAGGTAACGACCCGATTGCAGGTCGTACAGAGCCTCCAGGGTGTACCACGGCACCTGGACGTTGTAATAGTTCTGGGCATGGGCTTCCGCCACGCGCCAGAGTTGATTACGACCGTCGTAGTGGTCGATCACAGCCGCCTGCCAGGTGTCTTCATCGATGTAGAAGTCACGCTTGGCGTAGATGTGGCGCTGACCTTCCTTCAAGGTCGCCACCACATGCCATACCCGGCGTAGCTCGTAGCGAGCCAGGTCCTGGTTGATGTGGCCGGCCTTGATGATGTCGCTGTACTTGAGCTTCGGATCATCGAGCTTGTAGGCGTCGGAAGCGATGTACATCTCTTTCTTGCCTTCGAGCTTCCAGTCGTAACGATCCGGTGCGCCGTTGTACATGTCCAGGTTGTCGGAGGTACGCAGGCCGTCTGCCGCAGTACCCGGGCCGTCATAGGACACTTGTGGCGCACGACGCACGCGACGCTGACCGGCGTTGTAGACCCATGCCGAACGCGGTTCCGCCACTTGGTCGAGGGTCTCGTGCACCAGCAGCACACCACCGGCCAGACGTGCCGGCGCGGTCACTTTCTGCTTGAAGTAGAACAGGATGTTGCCCGGGTTCGCCGGATCGTAGTCCTTCATCTTGTCACGGAATACGAACTGGTCCTGGAAGTACACCAGGCTGAACGAACCGTTCGGCTGTGGCGTGGCCTGGGTGACCAGTCGGGTTACGCTGCCGCCGCGATAACGGGTGATGTGGTTCCAGATGACTTCCACGCCGCTTTTCGGAATCGGGAACGGTATCGCGGTTTCAAAGTTTTTCAGCCCGTTGCCACCTGATACCAGCTCGGTGTTAGTGGCGTTCTTCTTGATGGCGGCGAACACGTCATCCGGCACGGTGGCACCGCGATGGGACGGGTAAACCGGCATCTTGTAGGTTTCCGGGTAGCGCTTGAACATCGCGTACTGCCCCGGAGCGAGCTTGTCCTTGTACTGGTCCACGTTCTGCGCGGTGATGGTAAACAGCGGTTTTTCGCTGGCGTACGGATCGGACAGGAAACCCTTGCTGTCGACGCTGCCGGCATTTTTCGGCATCGGTTTCCAGGCCGGGATCGAACCGTCGGCATTGCCCGCCATTTCGGCGCCCATCGGGGTCAGGCTCTTGCCCAGCTTGTCCGCTTCTGCCGCCGGGACCGCTGCCATTACGCTGGTCGCCAGCAACGACAGTCCCAGGACACCGGCGTGGAACAGACTCTTGGTTATTTTCATGTGTGTACTCGTCCTGAAAATAGTGCTTAGAAGTTCACGCCAAGGCTGAGCGCAACGAAGTCGCGGTCATCCACGGTGGTGTACTTGCCGTCGAAGAAGTTGGTGTACGCCAGGCTTGCGGTGTAGGTGTTCTGGTACTCGGCATCGACACCCAGGCTGACCGCCTTGCGACCTTCCTCGAAGTTGCCGCCTGGGCCAGGGGAGTAACCTTCCACGTCGTGGGACCAGGCCACGTTCGGCTTGAGGTTCACACCGGCGAATACGTCGTTGTATTCCCAGATGGCGCGACCGCGATAGCCCCAGGAGTTGGCAGTGGTAAAGCCGTCGTTTTCGCAGTAGCGACTGACGTTGTTTTGCGGTCCGCCCGCCAGCGTGCCGCTGTTCAAAGTCACGCACTGGTTGTTCGGCAATGGACCAGGGCCGTAGCTCGGGTCACGGCCGTAACGTGCCTTGGAGTTGCTTTCCAGGCCGCCGACGTGGGTCCAGCCGACTTCACCCACCAGGGTCAGACGCTCGGCGCCCATCACCTGATCGAAGAAGTGGGTCAAGGTCGTTTGCAGCTGGGTCACTTCCTTGCGGCGATAACCTTGCTGGTCCTGCCCTGGCGTGCCCTTAAGTACGGAAACGTTAGGGTTGAGCGGTGTCAGACCGGAAAACAGGATATCGGTTGTGTTGAGCTGGACCGGCGCATTCGGCCGGTAGCTGACTTCACCACTCCACGCGGTGCCGCTAGGCAATGTGGTGGAGAAGCTCAGGCCGTACAGTCGGATATCTTCAGGGTACTCGACGTAGTAGCTGGAGTTGCCCGCCACCACCAACGGCAGCAAGGTCGGCGCCAGGCCCGCCGCCACACCCAGCGGTAGGCCGGAGCCCACCAGCCCGCCTACCAGGCCAGCACCACTGTAAGCGCTCGCCGGCGCGCCATGGCCACTGAAAATCGGCGCACGGCTGTGGTAGTTCATGAAGTAGGCGCCGAATTCGGTGTCCAGCGGATCGAACATGTACTTGAAGGACACGCCGAACTGGCCGCTGTCACGGGCATCGCGATCCGGGCCACGACGAACGATCACGCCTTCGTCCGGGTTACCCCAGGTCACGCCCCTGGCGCCGAGGGTATTGATGGCAGCGTTACGCGCCCCGGCCGGCAGCCCCGCCGCCGCCAGCGCACTGTTGAGCCCGTTCTGGGTACGCAATACCGCCAGGTTGTTATCGCAACCATCAGCGATCACGTCCGGTTGCGAGAAGAACGTGCCGCAGTTGTCGACGACAGTCTGGTCCCATTCGATCTGGTAGAAGGCTTCGGTCGAGAGATTTTCGGTGAGGCTCTGGGACACGTAGAACATGTTGACCGGGATCAGGCCTTCCTTGATCTCGGCACCGGGACGACGGAATGCGGACACATCGATCGGGTTGATCGAGTTGATACCGCTGCCGATGAAGGTACTTTCACCCCAGCTCACCACTTGCTTGCCCAGGCGTACGGAACCTGGCTGATCGGCAATGGCGTAGTTGTGATAGACGAAGGCGTCGAGGATTTGGCCGCCAGCGGACTTGGCGCCTTCCTTGCGATTGTCGTCGCTGATGTCCTTGAACGGACGGCTTTCGTCCTTGAGTTCAAAGTCGTACCAATATTTGCCGCGCACGAAAATGCCGGTGTCGCCATACTTCAACTCAAGGTCATGGATGCCCTTGAAGATCTTCGAGAAAGTTTCACCGCTTTTGAAGTTCAGGTGGCCGTCATCGGAAGTCTGGGACAGGCCACGACCGCCGTTGTTGACGCCAATGAGGTTTTTGTTGGCGCTTTCAGTAGACCAACTCGCGCCGATCGACAGGGAAGAGTCGAATTGACCTTCGATTTCACCGATGTTGAAACTGACGCCGAATGCAGGCCCGGCGAGCGTAGAGGCAAGGCTGACGGCCAACGGCAATTTAGCCCGGCGCCAGAACTGGTTTACTGATGTCATCGACGCTTCTCCATGTGCATTTTATTGTTATGGCAAATAGCACTTCTAAAAACGCTTGGATAACAGGGAGCCATGGCTTCCCAAAGTCACTCCAAAGTTGCATCGCCCCGGTTTGTGCGTTTGCTCCGTTCTTAAAAATCCTTGAGCGGACTATAGCCAGCAGGTAGTAGTGCTTGATCCCTCTAAAGTGTGATTTGCGCCTGCCAGGCACTCTGGACCAGTCCATTGCCATGCCGACACCCGTCGGCCCGGCAAGAATGGCTGAAAATACGGATTTGACAAGCCAAGCGCTTGCTTGGGGGGGCTGGCGGGCCCTTTTGGGCACGCCAGGGGACGCTTAAAGCGTCGAGAGGAAGGTGCTGTTGTTGGCCTGCCATTCGGTGATGTCGACGCGAATTCGCTTCTTGTCGAGCTTACCGACACTGGTCTTGGGAATTTCAGTAACAAGGGCGATCTGGCTTGGAATGGCCCACTTGCTCAGGTGCCCCAGCTCAACGAACGGCTTGAGGTGTTCCTTGAGTTCCCGGGCGCCGATGGCATGGCCCTCGCGCAGCACCAGCAAGGCAAACGGTCGCTCGCCCCACTGCGGATCGGCAATCCCCACCACTGCTACTTCGCGTACCGCCGCATGGCGACTGATCAGGTCTTCGAGGTCCAGGGAGGAGATCCACTCGCCGCCGGTCTTGATCACATCCTTGATGCGGTCGCGAATGTCGATCACGCCCATGCTGTCCAGAGTCGCCACGTCCCCGGTGTGCAGCCAGCCACCCGCCCAGAGCTCGGCCCCCTTCTGCGGCTCGTTGAAATAGCCCTCGGTAAGCCACGGTGCGCGCAACACCAGTTCACCTTGGGTTTCCCCATCGGCGGGCAGGAAGTTGCCTTCTGTATCGACGATTGCCGCTTCCACCAGTGGCCCTGGCACACCGGCCTTGATCCGATAGGTGGTGCGTTCGTCCTCGGAGCCGGCCATCAATTCGTCATTGAGGTGAGCGCACGATACCAGTGGGCCGGTTTCCGACATGCCGTAGGCGGCGGTCAATTGAATGCCCTTGGCCTTGGCCGCATCGTACAACGCATGATTGAGCGCACTGCCACCAATGACGATTTTCCAGCCGCCGAAGTCGGTGTCCTGGGCAGCCTTGGCATTGAGGACCATTTGCAGGATGGTCGGCACGCAGTGCGAGAAGGAGACCTTTTCCTTGCGCCACAACGCCACCAGGTACTCCGGATCGTAGCGTCCCGGATACACCTGCTTGAGCCCGAGCATGGTCGCCACATAGGGCAGGCCCCAGGCATGCACGTGGAACATCGGCGTGATGGGCATGTACACGTCGTTGGTGCCCAGCAGGCGCACGCTGTCGATCGACCCCATGATCGTCGACACGCCCATGGTGTGCAGCACCAGTTGCCGATGGGTGAAGTACACGCCTTTGGGGTTGCCGGTGGTACCCGTGGTGTAGAACGTGGTCGCCACCGAGTTTTCGTCGAAGTCCTGGAAGTCGTAGTGCGGGCTTGCCGCCGCCAGCAATTGCTCGTACTCACCGACGAGGTTTGGCAGGTCGGCCGTCTTTTCCGGCAGGTCGGTCAGGAGCAGGGTTTTCTCGACCGTGGTCAGGTGCCCGGCGATCGCGTTGTACAGTCCCACGAACTCGCTGTTGACCAGGACAAAGCGGTCCACGGCGTGATTCATGGTGTAGAGGATCTGCTCCGGTGACAGGCGCACGTTGATGGTGTGGATCACCGCGCCGATCATCGGAATGGCGAACATGCATTCCAGGTATCGGTGGCTGTCCCAATCCATCACCGCCACGGTATCCCCGGGCTTGACCCCGGCAGCCGTCAGCACGTTGGCCAGCCGTGCGACCCGTTCGATCAGGGTCGGATAGCTGTAGCGCAACTGGTCGCGGTAGACGATCTCACGGGTTTTCTCATAACGCGCACCGGACATCAGCAGCCGTTTGATCAGCAGCGGATACTGGTAAGCGCCTTCGGCTGGGGGGATAACGCGAGTCTGCAACATAAGAATCCCTTTTCTGACTACTCGGTCGTGGCTGTAGAGTGAGCACTGTAGTGCCCCTGATCGCCAGCCAAATCAGCCAAAGGGATGATTTGCAAAGCCGCACGAATACCGGCATTGCGCCAGCATTCGCCGGTAAACGTGGACCGTTACGCTCAGTGCATCTCGGTCAATGCGAGTTTCACGCCAATGGCGATCAGCACCGCGCCCATGGTCCGGTCGAACCAGTGCCCCATGCGGGCGAAACCGGCGCGCACGCGCTGCTGGCTGAACAGCATGGCCACCAGGCAAAACCAGATCGCCGTTGCCACCGCCAGATAAACCCCGTAACCGGCCTGCACGGCCAGCGGCGTATGCGGGTTGATCACCACGGTGAACAGCGACAGGAAAAACAGCGTGGCTTTGGGGTTCAGGCCGTTGGTTACGAACCCGGAAGTGAAGGCGCCACGCGCGGTGCGCTCGCCGGCTTCCTTGTGCAGATCGTCTGTCACGGCCTTGGCCGGTTGCGCCCGCAGCGCCTTGAAACCGATGTAAAGCAGGTAAGCGGCGGCGGCCCATTTCAAGGCGTTGAACAGGACGATCGACTGCGACACGATCAGGCCGATGCCCAGCAGCGAGTAGCCGACGTGGAGGAAAATCGCCGTACCGACCCCAAGCGCCGTCCAGGTGCCGGCGCGACGACCATGGGTCACGCTTTCCCGTACCACCACGGCAAAGTCCGGGCCGGGGCTGGCGACGGCCAGCAGGTGAATCAGCGCAACGGTCAAGAACTCGGTCCAGTACATGAGGGCTCCTTCAGGCCAAGCGTAACTATTTATTTCATCTGGTAGGCTCGGCAGATTACGCCTTCAGTTCATTGCACAAAAGGTACAGTTGATGACGAACATTCACCGCGCTGTTTTCCTCGACCACCCGTCCCTGGACCTGGGCGATCTCGACCTCAGCCCCTTGCGCGCCTGTTTCAGCGAACTGCAGCTGTTTGCCCAGACCCTGCCCGACCAGGTGGTCGAACACCTCAAGGGCGCCACCGTCGCCATCACCAACAAGATCCGGATCGACGCGGCCGCCATCGCCGCCAGCCCCGAACTCAAACTGATCCTGATCAGCGCCACCGGCACCAATAACGTCGACCTCGAGGCCGCCCGAGCCCACGGAGTCACCGTGTGCAACTGCCAGGGGTACGGCACGCCATCGGTGGCACAACACACGATCATGCTACTGCTCAACCTGGCGACGCGCCTGGCCGACTACCAGAAAGCCGTCGGTGAAGGGCGCTGGCAACAGGCCAAACAGTTCTGCCTGCTGGATTACCCGATCGTTGAGCTGCAAGGCAAAACCCTCGGTTTGCTCGGTCACGGCGAATTGGGCGGCGCGGTCGCGCGCCTGGCCGAAGCGTTTGGCATGCGCGTGCTGCTGGGCCAGATTCCGGGTCGCCCTGCCCGGCCAGACCGCTTGCCGCTGGAGCAGCTGCTGCCGCAAATCGACGCGCTGACCCTGCACTGTCCGCTCAACGAACACACCCGTCACTTCATCGGGGTCCGTGAACTGGCGTCGATGAAGGCCGGCGCGTTCGTGGTCAACACCGCCCGCGGCGGCCTGATCGACGAGCAGGCCCTGGCCGATGCCTTGCGCAACGGTCACCTGGGAGGTGCCGCCACCGACGTGCTGAGCGTGGAGCCGCCGGTGAACGGCAATCCACTGCTGGCCCACGATATTCCCCGCCTGATCGTCACCCCACACAACGCCTGGGGCAGTCGCGAAGCGCGGCAACGAATCGTCGGCCAGTTGACCGAAACGCCCAGGGATACTTCAGCGCTAAGGCGCTGCGGGTCGTCAGTTGATAAACTGCGGCACTTTTTTCCACAGGAGCAGTTATGGATCCGCGCAGTGAAGTACTGCTTCGTCAGGCTGAATTATTCCAGGGTTCGGTGTTGTTGGCCGGTCTGCCCGCCGATGACTTGCTGGGCCGCCTGCCCGACGCCCATGGCTGGAGTTGGCACGCCGGCGATCAGGCCGCGCTGGATGCGCGCTTTGCCGAGCGCAGCCATTTCGGTGTTAATGCACCTGAGCGTGCATTTGATAGCGCCGTAGTGTTTCTACCCAAGTCCAAGGACCTGACCGACTACATCCTCAACGCACTCGCCTCGCGGCTGGCCGGTCGCGAGTTGTACCTGGTCGGAGAGAAAAAAAGCGGTATCGAAGGCGCAGCCAAACAGCTGAACCCGTTCGGCAAACCACGCAAGCTCGACAGTGCGCGGCATTGCCAGCTGTGGCTGGTCACCGTGGCCAACGCACCCGACGCCAAACCGCTGGAAAGCCTGGCCCAGACCTATGAGTTGCCGCTGGCCGAAGGCCCGTTGAAAGTCATCAGCCTGCCAGGCGTGTTCAGCCACGGCCGACTGGATCGCGGCAGTGCGCTGTTGCTGGAGCACCTGGATAAACTGCCAAGCGGCCACTTGCTG
Source organism: Pseudomonas sp. V98_8 (assembly GCF_029967975.1). Lineage (NCBI taxonomy): Bacteria > Pseudomonadati > Pseudomonadota > Gammaproteobacteria > Pseudomonadales > Pseudomonadaceae > Pseudomonas > Pseudomonas sp. V98_8. Next base: position 26,461 of record NZ_JASCAE010000006.1, on the reverse strand, counting down.
GACTTCGGTTGCGGCGCAGGGGTGTTGGGTGCGGCGGTAAAACGTCGTTATCCCCACAACCAGGTCACGTTGCTCGATGTCGACGCCTTTGCCGCTGCCAGCAGTCGCCTGACCCTGGCTGCCAACGGCCTGGAGGCAGATGTCATTACAGGTGACGGCATCGATGCGGCGCCGATGGGATTGAGCGCCATCCTGAGCAACCCACCCTTCCATGTCGGGGTGCATACCGACTATTTCGCCACAGAGAACCTGCTGCGAAAAGCAGCCAAACATCTGAAAAACGGCGGCGAACTCAGGCTTGTAGCCAATAGCTTCCTCAAGTATCAACCGCTGATCGAAGAGCACTTGGGGGTTTGTGCCATCAAGGCCGAAGGACAGGGTTTCCGTATCTACCGTGCCAAACGTGGATAAAACTTTGTGCTTGCGCAATGGATTTTGCCTAGGCAGAATCCGCTCCGTCCTAGGGGAGTAGTCTCCCACGAGCGCCATGCTCGTCCGGCATGCGTCAACATACTTGGTCAACAGGCCATGGCGCATGCGACCCAAGCGTCCGCTTCAGACGGATCGCAGGGTTTGACAAGACCTATGACACGAACACCTTACCCGGGGCGGGAAGGCTGTACGTGTCATAGCCGTGTCGACCCGCCCCTTAGGAAAACCCCTGATGCTGGATTCACTACTGGTCCCCACCGCAATCGTTGCCTTGGCCGAAATCGGCGACAAGACGCAATTGCTCGCGCTCATTCTCGCCGCCCGCTTCCGCAAACCCTGGCCGATCATCGCCGGCATCGTCGCCGCGACCCTGGCCAACCATGCGGCGGCCGGCGCGGTAGGCGCCTGGGTCGGCAGCTTCTTCTCGGATACGATGCTGCACTGGATTCTCGCCGCCAGCTTTGCCGCGACGGCGCTGTGGACCCTGGTGCCGGACAAAATGGACGATGACGAAGCCAGTACCGCCCGCAAGTTCGGACCGTTCCTGACCACGTTGATTGCGTTTTTCCTCGCCGAAATCGGCGACAAGACCCAGATCGCGACCGTGATGCTCGCCGCGCAATACCCTGAACTGTGGCTGGTGATCATCGGCACCACCCTCGGCATGCTGATTGCCAACGTGCCGGTGGTTCTGGCGGGTAACTTTGCCGCGGACAAACTGCCATTGACGTTGATCCGTCGACTGGCCGCGTCGGCGTTTTTCGTCCTGGCGATTGTCGCGGTGTACAAGGCGATGCAGAGCAGCGGGTGGGTTTGACGGCGTAGGTCGGTAGACCGCGTTAACGTTCTTCGTCGGAACGCCGCCCGGAGCAAGCTCGCTCCTACAGATGGAACGCGCTCCCCTGTAGGATCGAGGCTTGCCCGCGAAGGCGGCAGCGGTCTCAATGCATATTTATCAGTGATTCCTGGCCCGCTCGTAAAGCGGCATGACTTTCGGAATCGCCGCCTGCAACGAAGCAATACGACTGGACGAAGCCGGGTGAGTGCTCATGAACTCCGGCGGCGAACCTTCCGAGGCCTTGGCCATCTTGTTCCACAAGGTGATCGCAGCGTTCGGGTCGTAGCCGGCACGGGCGGCCAGCTCGAGACCGATCAGGTCGGCTTCGTTTTCATTGGACCGACTGTTCGGCAAGGTCATGCCGTAGTTGGCCACGGCATCCGCCAGCGCCAGGCTACCCTGGCCCAGGCCAAACAAGGCACCGGCGCCCTGCTTGGCCATTTCGATGCCATAGGCCTTGGACATCGCCTCTCGACCGTGCTCGCGTAGGGCGTGGGCGATTTCGTGACCCAGGATGGCGGCGATTTCGTCGTCGGTCAGCTGCAGCTTGTCCATCAGGCCGGTATAGAAAATGATTTTGCCACCGGGCCCACAATTGGCATTGAGCTCATCGCTCTTGATCAGATTGACTTCCCACTTCCACTGGGCCGAATCCGGACGGAAAACCGGAGCCTGGGCAATCAGCCGATCGGAAATCAACTGGATGCGCTTGGCATCACTGCTGGTCTTGTCCAGCACACCCTTGCTGTTCGCCTCGCCCACCGTATTCTGATAAGACTGGGCGTACATCTGATTGACCTCATCAGTGGACAGCATGCTGAACATGTATTGCTTGCGCTCAACACCCACGGCGCCACCGCTGGTGGTATTGACCGACTGGCAGCCGGCGAGCAGCAGCGCTGCGCCCAGAGCACCTACAACCAAAATCTTGTTCATCGAAAAACTCCATGAAAACTGCCGCCTATCCTAGGCGTGGAAATGTATCGACGCCAGATACACTGGAATTAAGACGTTTTTTTCAGGCAAAGCTCTCATCGACGCAGGAAAAAATTCACAGCCCCGCCCATCCAATGCAGGAGCCGCCGCAGGCTGCGATCTTTTCAACCCGGCGTAAGACACTCCGGCCCATTGAGCTTCGGATCATTGACCATGTTGGCCAGCACCCGCTCACGCAACGCAGCAGGTTCGCTGGCGAGCAACGCTTGCAGGGCATGCAGCGGGGTTTCGGGATCGAGCCAGATTTGCTGCCCCACTTCATCGAGAATCAACGGTCGACGCTGACTCGCCGCCGGTTGCGTGATCACCGCCGTGCTCAGCCACACCTGTTCCTGCACCGGATAGGCCTCCCAGATGGCGGCAAAAAACAACGATGAGCCCTCCCCCGGTGTCAGCCAGTACGGCCGCTTGCGAGTGGTGCCGCGCCATTCGTAGAAACCGTTGGCCGGCAACAGGCAGCGGCGCTCGCGCAAGGCTTGGCGAAACATCGGCTGTTCGGCGACGGTTTCGGCCCGCGCATGGGCCGGAGTGCGGGACAAGTCGGTCAGCCACGGCGGGGTCAGGCCCCAGCGGGCACGGGCCAGTTCACGCTGCCCGTGCGGACCTGCCCGCAGCATCAGCACCGAATCGTTGGGAGAAATGTTCCACTGGGCCTGCTGATCGGCCGGAAAACCTGGCAGGGTCGCGAAGTCGCGATTCCAGCGAAACAGGGCATAACGTCCACACATGGGGATGCACGACTCTTGATCAAACGAACGCCAGCCTAACAGACCAGCGTGCCGGGAAAGCTGTCCGGTTCATCGCCAGACAGCGGCAGCGCAGCATTGTACGCAGTGATCAGCTCACGGGCGTATTCAGCCTGGTCATTTTCCACCGCCAGTCCCAGCAGGCCGAAGATCGGCAATTCACCCGTGGCGCCCACCAGATCGCGCCCTACCAGGTGCGCCTCGACACCCTCGCTGGCGAGCATGCCCTGCAGCAACTCGCCTTCCATCAGGTTTTCCGGTTCGTAGATTCGCTGCATGGGCGCCTCTCACTCGTTTTCACTGAAGACCTCAAGAAACCAATCCTCTCCGTGAACCTGCAACACGAACGTGATCGGCCGACAACATACCTGACAGTCCTCGATATAGGTCTGATCGCCGCCGGACAAGTCCACCGTCGTTTCGACTTCTTCACCACAATACGGACATTCATACTGCGCAGATTCCAGCATCGCGGTCTCCCAGGTGACTTGTGCGTATAATCGCCGGTCTATTTGCAGGGCTATTTTTGTCTGGCTACTTTTTCAGACCGTGCCCTGCTGGTTTTCGATCAAAACCTTTACTTACCCTAGCCGTTTCTAACAAGAGAGCATGATGGGCGAATTCGATGCCATCCGACCTTACGACGATAGCGAAGTCCCAGCGGTGCTGGCACGACTGCTCGGCGACAAGGCGTTTCTAGATATCCTCACCCACTTCCGCTTTCCGCGTTTTGCCGGCGCCTTAGGCTGGGCGCTCAAACCCCTTATAGCTCATCGGCTACGCCGTGAGTTCGCCGGTATCACGTCGGTGGCCACCCTGCAGGACAAAGTCGAGTACTACGTAGACCACACGATCGAGCGCGCCACGGACGGTGTGACGTATACCGGCGTGGAGCAATTCAAGTCCGGCAGTGCCTATCTGTTCATCGCCAACCACCGCGACATCGTGATGGACCCGGCCTTCGTCAATTACGCCGTGTACCACGCCGGCCTGCCGACCCCGCGCATCGCCATCGGTGACAACCTGCTGCAAAAGCCCTTTGTCAGCGATCTCATGCGCTTGAACAAGAGCTTCATCGTGCACCGTTCGATCACCGGACGTCGCGAGAAGATGGCGGCGTACCAACTGCTGTCGGCGTACATCAATCATTCGATCCGCAACGATTGCGCCTCGATCTGGATCGCCCAGGCCGAAGGCCGTGCCAAGGACGGCGACGACCGCACCGAGTCGGCGATCCTGAAGATGTTCCACATGAGCCGCAAGGACGAGCCGTTCGGCGAGGTCATCCGCTCGCTGAACCTGACCCCCGTGTCGATCAGCTACGAGTACGACCCCTGCGACCAGGCCAAAGCCCGCGAACTCTACATCCGCGCCACCACCGGCAGCTACACCAAGGCTCCGGGCGAGGATGACGTGAGCATCGCCAAGGGCATCACCGGCTACAAGGGCCGGGTGCACGTGAACTTTGCGGCACCCATCACCGAGTTGTTCGAAGACACCAAGCAATTGGCGATCGAGATGGACAAGCAGATCCTTGGCGGTTACCGCTTGTTCCCGGTGCACTACCTGGCCTACGCCCAATGGCAAGGTGCCGATCCGCAACTGCAGGTGCCAAGCGCCAGCAAGCTGTTCCCGGCCGACGAACTGGCCAAGGCTCAGGAACAATGGCAGCAACGCCTGGATGCCTGCCCCGAGGAGCATCGCCCGTACCTGGTGCTGCAATATGCGAACCCGGTGCGCAATCAGTATCGGGTCAAGGCTGGATTGCCGCTTTAACTGATTGTGGCGAGGGGATTCATCCCCGTTGGACTGCGAAGCAGTCCCAAAACCTGTGACTGCGATATTTCTGATTCATCGCATTCTCAGGGTTTGCGGCTGCTTCGCAGCCGAACGGGGATAAATCCCCTCGCCACAAAAGAACCCTTCACCACACCCCCCTCACCACAATGATTCAGACGCGCGTACTGATCCAGGATACGAGCAGCGCCAAACTGAGGCAGGCAAAACCGAAGCGATAGAAAAAACGATTCATGCGCAGGGTTGCCCAATCCAGCGTCGGTTCCTGACTTGGACTGCTCTGGCGCTGCGCCTGGAGACTGGCCATCGCGCGCTGTTCGCGGCGACGCGTGGCGTGCAGCAGCCAACTGCCCGGGAAGGCCAGCAGCAAAGCCAGCAAATTGATCAATTTTGCGGGATGGGCGGTAAACAGCGTCATCAAATGCAGCGACATTACGAACCTCAAACAAAACAGGTAGGGCAGACGCCGACCGACGACCGCGGCCGTGATTCTACCGAATGCCTTGCAGCCTTCCCTGTCTTTCCGACAATTAACGCCGTTTTGCTCAAGACCGCCTGCGATCCTTTTGTAGGAGCTGCCGCAGGCTGCGATCTTTTGACTTTGCTTTTGGGGGATTTGGAACTGCCGAAGATCAAGGTCAAAAGATCGTCCGAACGCGGCCCGAACCTTCGGCAGCTCCTACGGGGCTCGCATTACTCGCCGAGAACCTGACCCACGGTTGGATCCTTGAACAAGCGGGTCAACGCATCGCTCAACACGTCGCTGACCAGCTTGGTGTTGGTTTCCTGGTTGGGTGCCATGCCAAAACGCTGGTCGAGGGACGCGCCGTAGCGACCGCTGTAGCGACGGTTGGCATTCTGTACATCGGAACGGAACGTCGCCCCAATGGTTGCCTCGGTCACGTACATCCCTTCTTTCGGCGACTGGTACTTCAATTCGGCCAGGGTCACGGTGATTTGTGGCGCGTTCAGCGCATTCGCCGTCGGGGTAAAGCCCAGCAAACGCACGGCCGCTTCAGCCTGCGCCTGCAGTTTCGGGAGGATCTGCGCGCCCTGCACGGTAATCGCGCTGGTCTCCGGGTACAGGCCGCCACGGGTGCCCAGGGTTGGCGACGGGCGCCCGTTGACCACTCGCACCACCACCGGCTGGCCGTGGCCAACCGGCGCCAATTGAGCCGTCAGCTTGGGTTCCGGGTTCAGTTGTTGCGGGCTGTGGGCGCAGCCGACCAACGTCAAGCTGGTCACAGTGATCAAACCGAACAACAGGCGTTGCAACATTCTCTTCTCTCCAGAATCAGGCACTAACAGGTCCGCAGTATAGCGGTGCGCCGCTGCAGCGAACCAGCGCAACCAGTGCAGAAAATTCTGACAAAACTTTCAGAAACCCCTTCGTGTCACGCAACTGTCACCCTCCCTACACTTGCACGTAACGGCTCACTGCGATTCTTGATAACAGTCACTCAGAAGGTACTTTGCCATGCGCTTTCTCGTTTCGCTGTTCGCCCCACGCCCAAGGCACCGCAGCTTTGCCCTGCTCGACAGCAACGGGCATTGCCAGGCATTCAAGCAGTGCAGCCTCCAGCCCATGGGCGATGGCTGGGTCGAAATCGAAGAAATTCGCCTCAACTGGTTGCACCAACCGCTGCCCGCCAGTGCGCGTGTCAGCCAGCCCCCATCGCGCTCACGGGTACAAAACCTGATGGCGACCTGACCAGACGCCTAATAAAAGTCATTAAACACGACCAATTCCCTGCGTTTCTTCGCTACAATCTCCCCCCGATTATAAGGACGTCTCCTGATCGGGCCTCGCAGCATCGTCAATGCTTCGGTTTTGGCACCCCGCACCGCCCACAGAGAGCCGCCCACACAGATCGAGTGAAGCTGGCGCGCTTGCTGTTCCTCAAGCACAACCTCCACTTTTCGCGAATCTGCAGAGCTGTCATTACGCTCGGTCACTGAGCTGTTTGCCCGTATTGCCTGCCTGGGTTCCCCCTGGCGACCAATCATCCGGGCACGGTGCCAGGCTGGGACAGCCCTTTTTTGAGGTTCACGTCTTCAAAAGAGCGTGAAAAAAACGGGTTTTCACAACTTCACAAGAGTGTGGCGAGCAAATGAATAGTTTTGCGTCTGAATATGCACCATTAGCGTCCAGTACAGCCCAACGACACAGGACCGAGTACACCTCGAATACCGGAGCCTGAAGCCTGTCCGCTACGGATTTGGTTGCACAAGCGGATGTATCGACCATAAGTCGAATTGCCAGTCGCACGTTGAAATGAGTTCATGGGACTCTTATTAGACCCGGCAGGTAGCGTCCGTCGAAGTTGCGAAAAATTGCGAAGATTCGGACATGGCGATCCTGCCATGGGTACCTGGGGCAACACAGACACGCCCCGTCACTCCTGGCAGCCATGCCGTCAATTTGGTGCTGCAGATTTTGGAGACGCGTTAAATGGCGCATAACGAAGCAGTCGACGTAGTACTGGTAGGGGCCGGCATCATGAGCGCCACCCTCGCGGTATTGCTCAAAGAGCTCGACCCCGCGATCAAGCTGGAAGTCGTCGAGCTGATGGATTCCGGTGCCGCGGAGAGTTCCAACCCGTGGAACAACGCCGGTACCGGTCACGCCGGCCTGTGCGAGCTGAACTACACGCCGCAGGCTGCCGATGGCACCGTCGACATCAAGAAAGCCGTGCACATCAACACCCAGTTCGAGGTGTCGAAGCAATTCTGGTCATACCTGACCAAGAAGGGCACGTTCGGCTCGTGCAAATCATTCATCAGCCCGGTGCCACACCTGAGTTTCGTGCAGGGCGAGAGCGGCGTGTCGTTCCTCAAGGAACGCTTCAACGTGCTGCATAAGCACCACGCCTTCGCCGATATGGAATATACCGAAGACAAGGCCAAGATGGCCGAGTGGATGCCGCTGATGATGCCGGGGCGCGATCCTGGTGAAATTCTTGCGGCCACTCGCGTGATCAACGGTACCGACGTCAACTTCGGTGCCCTGACCAACCAGTTGCTCAAGCACCTGACCAGCGCTCCCGATGCCCAGGTCAAATACTGCAAGCGCGTAACCGGCCTCAAGCGCAACAACGGCGGCTGGACCGTCAGCATCAAGGACGTCAACAGCGGCAACAGCCGTGAAGTCGACGCCAAGTTCGTCTTCCTCGGTGCGGGTGGCGCGGCATTGCCGCTGTTGCAGGCTTCGGGCATCGAAGAGAGCAAAGGCTTCGGCGGTTTCCCGATCAGTGGCCAATGGCTGCGTTGCGACAACCCGGAAGTGGTCAAGCACCACCAGGCCAAGGTCTACAGCCAGGCTGCCGTGGGCTCGCCACCGATGTCCGTCCCACACCTGGACACCCGCGTCGTCGACGGCAAGAAATCCCTGCTGTTCGGACCATACGCCGGTTTCACCACCAAGTTCCTCAAGCACGGCTCCTTCATGGACCTGCCGATGTCGGTTCGCGCTGGCAACATCGGCCCGATGCTGGCGGTGGCGAAAAACAACATGGACCTGACCAAGTACCTGGTCAGCGAAGTAATGCAGTCGATGGAGCAGCGCTTGGAGTCCCTGCGTCGCTTCTACCCTGAAGCGAAAGCCGAAGATTGGCGCCTGGAAGTGGCCGGCCAACGGGTGCAGATCATCAAGAAAGACCCGAAAAAAGGCGGCGTCCTGCAATTCGGTACCGAACTGGTCGCGGCCAAGGACGGTTCCCTTGCCGCCCTGCTCGGCGCCTCGCCAGGTGCTTCGGTAACGGTTTCGATCATGTTGGAACTGATCGAAAAATGCTTCCCGGGCAAAGCCAAGGGTGAATGGGCTGCCAAGCTGGCAGAGATCTTCCCGGCGCGGGAGAAAGTCCTCGAAACCGACGCGGCGCTCTATCGCAAGATCAACACGCAGAACAACGTCGCCCTGGAACTGGTTGAAGCCAGCAGCGAGACTGAAAGCTACGCTTGATCCGGCCCCATGAAAAACGCCCCGTCCATCATTGATGGCGGGGCGTTTTTTTTATGCCGGATGAAACGAATATCGCTGTTCCACCTGACTTTGTGGCGAGGTTCGCCACAGATGGATCAGCCGCGCGCCTTTTCGATCAGCTCGATGTATTCCTGTGCATTGCGCTGATCCTGGATCAGTGCGATGAAGGTTTTGCCATGTTCGTCCTTGCCGTTCACGTCATAACCGGCCTCGACAAAGAACGTCAGGAAACGCTCGAAGTCGTCGATCCGCAGACCACGGTACGCCTTGATCAGCTTGTGCAGGGACGGAGAAGTCGCGTCGACCGGTTCGAAATCGAGGAACAACTTGATCTGCTCATCGCCGATCTCGTCACCAATCACTTGTTTCTTATCTTTACGCATTGCCGACTCCAGCTCGCAGACATTTCACGGGGCGGGCAGTTTACCCCTGCGCGGGCGCCGGGCTCAACGCGGACGAACAGCCCCGGTGTGCAGATCGGCCCAGATGTGGCCGTTGGCGTAGCTGAGAAACTGACAATACACCGTGTCGTTACGCAACAAGTCCATGATTACCCGGTATTGAGCCTGCGGGTAAAAAAGCGTCAGCGTCTTGCTCTTTTCGTCGTAGAGCGGTTTTTTCAGGCTTTTGCTTTCGCCATCGAAATTGACCAGCACCTGACTGATGGTCGCCCCCTTGTTCAAGGATTTGCCCTTGAGGCGGATCATCAGCGGCGAGGTGACGGGGATCGGCTGCTGGCTGGACTGACGCTGACTGCCGACCACCACCGAATACTCGGTGACTTGCAGCAGTTGTTGCTGCTCTGGTTGCGCATCACGCAGGGCCAAGTCGTCCGGCGGCAGGAATTGAGCGTGCATGGGCACGGGGGCGGCGGCCAGGGGCAGGCTGAGGGTCAGCAACAGGGCGGCGCAGCAACGGATCAACAGGTTCATGAAAAGCTCCAAGTGATCAATCGAACTGCGCGCGCATCCAGGCCTGATACTCGGCAACACCGGGTTCGCCTTCACGTGGCGCCCAGTGCGCCAGTTCACCTTCGCCCACCGGGCGATAGGGACCCGCCTTGCACTCGAACATCAGGCTATCGGCTTCGAGCACCACCAGCCCGTGGAACACGCCCGTAGGCAAGTCCACGCCGACACAGTCGCCACCGGCCTGCAGCACCGTCTTGCTCAGGACTGCGCCCGACTCATCGAAGATCAATACGCCCAGCCGCCCCTTGAGCACCAGCAAGGTTTCAGCCTTGTTGTCGCCCAGGTGACGATGAGGCGGGATATACGTCGAGGGTTGCAAGCCCACGGCCATGCGATGGCAGGCGTCTTCCATCTGGTGGAAGTTGTGATGCTGGCGTCCACGAGGGTTGGCCGCCGCTTTCTCGGCCAATTCGGCGAACAGGGTGTGGTCAAGAAAGCGAGGCGAGGTCATGTCTTACATTCCTTTAACGGCAAAAATCCCGTTGGCGTTGCGCCAGTAGCCTTTGTAGTCCATGCCGTAGCCGAAGATGTAACGGTCGATGCACGGCAAACCGACGAAATCCGCCTTCAGGTCCGGACGAGCCTTGCGGTCGTGGTCTTTGTCGATCAGCACGGCAGTGTGCACTTTACGCGCGCCAGCGTGCTTGCAGAAGTCGATGATGGCACCCAGGGTGTGACCTTCGTCAAGGATATCGTCGATGATCAGCACGTCTCGGTCGATGAACGACACTTCAGGCTTGGCTTTCCAGAACAGTTCGCCGCCGCTGGTTTCGTTGCGATAGCGGGTGGCGTGCAGGTAGGAGGCTTCCAGCGGGAATTGCAGATGGGTGAGCAGTTTGCCGGAGAAAATCAACCCGCCGTTCATCACGCAGAACACCACCGGATTGCTGTCCGCCAATTGTTCGTTGATTTGCGCACCGACACGGGCGATGGCCGCCTCGACTTCAGCTTCGGTGTACAGGCAGTCAGCCTCTCGCATGATTTGACGGATATGCTCGAGATCAGCGGACATAGCGCTCTCCAGGGGGGGCAGTTTCGGAAAAGTCGGCAAAGGTACGCATCAAGTGAGGCCAGATCAAGCGATTGTGGACTAACGTACTCTATGTCTATAGGACATCACCCTCGGATAGATTAATCTAGCCCGGTTTTTTTGCCCGCCGCCGGAGCCTTTCCCATGCCCATCCTCGAGATCCGCCACCCGCTGATCCGTCACAAACTTGGCCTAATGCGCCGCGCAGACATCAGCACGAAGAATTTCCGCGAGCTCGCTCAGGAAGTCGGCGCCCTGCTGACCTATGAAGCCACCAAAGACCTGCCGCTGGAAACCTACGATATCGAAGGTTGGTGCGGCACCGTGTCGGTCGAGAAAATCGCCGGCAAGAAAATTACCGTCGTGCCGATCCTGCGTGCCGGTATCGGCATGCTCGAAGGCGTGCTGAGCCTGATCCCGGGCGCCAAAGTCAGCGCCGTGGGCGTGGCCCGCAACGAGGAAACCCTCGAAGCCCACACCTACCTCGAGAAGCTCGTACCGGAAATCGACGAACGCCTGGCCATGATCATCGACCCGATGCTCGCCACCGGCGGCTCGATGGTAGCCACCATCGATCTACTGAAAAAAGCCGGTTGCAAAGACATCCGTGCCATGGTCCTGGTCGCTGCACCAGAAGGTATTGCCGTGGTCGAGAAAGCTCACCCGGACGTGATCATCTACACCGCGTCCATTGACCAGAAGCTCAACGAACACGGTTACATCATCCCGGGCCTGGGCGATGCGGGCGACAAGATCTTCGGCACCAAGCAGAAGGACGCGTGAGCATGCAGCAAGAGTTCAACGATCCGCTCTGGCGCACGGTGCTGTCTGGCGCCCAGATGCTGTTCGTGGCCTTCGGCGCCCTGGTGTTGATGCCGCTGATCACGGGGCTCGACCCCAACGTGGCACTGTTCACCGCAGGCCTGGGGACGATATTGTTCCAGGTCGTCACCGGGCGCCAGGTGCCGGTGTTCCTGGCATCGAGCTTCGCGTTCATCACCCCGATCATTCTCGCCAAGGGCCAGTTCGGCCTCGCTGCGACCATGGGCGGCGTGATGGCGGCCGGTTTTGTCTATACGTTCCTCGGCCTGGCAGTGAAAATCAAAGGCACCGGCTTCATTGATCGCCTGCTGCCACCGGTGGTGATTGGCCCGGTGATCATCTCCATCGGCCTGGCAATGGCGCCGATCGCCGCCAACATGGCGATGGGCAAGGCCGGCGATGGTAGTGAATTGATTCATTACCAGACGGCGATGCTGATCTCGATGCCGGCGTTGCTGACCACCCTGATCGTCGCAGTGTTCGGCAAAGGCATTTTCCGCCTGGTGCCGATCATTTCCGGCGTCTTCGTCGGGTTTGCCATGTCGTTCTACTTTGGCGTGGTCGATACCGCGAAAATTGCCGCTGCACCATGGTTCGCCATTCCCCACTTCACCGCGCCAGAATTCAACTGGCAGGCGATCCTGTTCATCGTTCCGGTAGCCCTGGCCCCAGCCATCGAGCACATTGGCGGCGTGATCGCCGTGGGTAGCGTGACCGGTCGCGATTACTTGAAGAAGCCTGGCCTGCATCGCACCCTGCTGGGCGATGGCATTGCCACCACCGCCGCCGGCCTGTTCGGCGGTCCGCCCAACACCACCTATGCCGAAGTGACGGGCGCGGTGATGCTGACCAAGAACTACAATCCGAAAATCATGACCTGGGCGGCGATCTTCGCCATTAGCCTGGCGTTCATCGGCAAATTCGGTGCGCTGCTGCAAAGCATTCCGGTACCCGTGATGGGCGGGATTCTCTGCTTGTTGTTCGGCTCGATTGCGGCCGTGGGGATGAACACGTTGATTCGCCACAAGATCGACCTGGGTGAAGCACGCAACCTGGTGATCGTCTCGGTGACGCTGGTGTTCGGTATTGGCGGCGTGCTGGTCGGCACGGGCACAGGCCCGGACGATTTCGGCCTCAAAGGCATCGCGCTGTGCGCGGTGGTGGCGATTGCGCTGAACCTGATCCTGCCCGGCAATGACAGCTGGAAGCACAAGAAGGCGCAAGATCCGCTGTTGTAATGCCTTGAGTTCATCACCGTCGATGAAATAGCTTTCGCGAGCAGGCTCGCTCCCACAGAGGAGATCTATTGTGGGAGCGAGCCTGCTCGCGAAGCTTTTAAAGCACCAGCGGTGCTCGCTCGCACAACGCGCTCAACGCCTTCGCCCACTGCGGATCATCATTGAGGCACGGCACCAGCACCAACTCCTCCCCTCCCGCCTCGCGGAACTGCTCCAGCCCCCGATCGCCGATTTCTTCCAGCGTCTCGATACAATCGGCCACGAATGCCGGGCACATCACCAGCACCTTTTTCACGCCGCTTTTGCCAAGCTCATCCAGGCGAGCCTCGGTGTAGGGTTCGATCCACTTGGCGCGCCCAAGGCGCGACTGGAACGACACCGACCATTTGTCGTCCGGCAATCCCATTCGCTTGGCGAACTCGGATGCCGTGCGCAGGCATTGGGCGCGGTAGCAGGTCGCCAATACTTCTGGCGAAGCGGTCTGGCAGCAATCAGTGCTTTTGAAGCAATGGTGACCGGTAGGGTCGATCTTGCTCAGGTGCCGCTCCGGTAATCCATGGAAGCTCAACAACAGGTGATCGTAACCCTGCAGCAAATACGGGTTGGCGCTGGCCACCAGCGCGTTGAGGTATTCCGGTTGATCGTAGAACGGCTGGAGAATCGAAAACTGCACATCCAGCCGCTTCTCGCGCACCACTCGCTTGGCCTCCTCGATCACCGTGGTCACGGTGCTGTCGGCGAACTGTGGATAGAGGGGTGCGAGGGTGACCTTCTTGTGCCCTTGGGCCGCCAGGCGTACCAACGTCGATTCAATCGATGGCTCGCCATAACGCATTGCCAATTCCACCGGGCCGTGATGCCACTGCTCAGTCATAGCCTGTTGCAAGCGACGGCTGAGCACCACCAACGGTGAACCCTCGTCCCACCAGATCGACGCGTAGGCATGCGCCGACTGTTCGGGGCGCTTGATCAGAATCAGCGAAACCAGCAAGCGTCGCACCGGCCATGGCAGGTCGATCACATACGGGTCCATCAAAAATTGATTGAGGTAACTGCGCACATCCGCCACCGAAGTGGAAGCCGGTGAGCCCAGGTTGACCAGAAGCAACGCGTGATCGGTCATGCAACGTCCTATTTCAAAGGCGGCTGGAAAGGTCGTCCAGGGCCGCGCGCAAATCAGTGAACTGGAAAGTGAATCCCGCTTCCAGCAAGCGAGCCGGTACTGCCTTTTGGCCGCCCAGCAACAACAATGACAACTCACCCAGGCCGACCTTCAATGCCAGGGCCGGCATGGGCATGAACGTCGGGCGATGCAGCACGCTGCCCAACGTCTTGGCGAACTCTCGGTTGCGCACCGGTTTGGGCGCGCAGGCATTATAAGGACCACTGGCGCTTTGCCGGTGCAGAAGAAAATCAATCAGGGCAATTTGATCGTTGATATGGATCCACGGCATCCACTGCCGGCCACTGCCGATAGGCCCGCCCAGCCCCAGTTTGAAAGGCATCAACAGGCGCGACAAAAAGCCGCCCTCTGCCGACAACACCAGTCCGGTACGAATGAAAATCACGCGAATGCCCAAACCTTCGGCGCGCTGGGCGGTTTCCTCCCAGGCAATGCATAACTGACTGGCAAAATCATCGATGACCGGTGGTGAATCCTCGGTCAGTTCGCGTTCACCGCCATCGCCATACCAACCGACCGCGGACCCAGAAATCAGGACCGGCGGCTTCTGTTCACGGCTTTCGAGCCATGCCAGCAGGCTTTCAGTCAGGGTGATGCGGCTACTCCACAACAGGGCTTTGCGTTTGTGGGTCCATGGGCGATCGGCAATGGGGGCACCGGCCAGATTGACGATGGCGTCGAGCGGGTCTTGGCCGATTTCTTCAAGCCGCCCAATGCCGCGCACTTGGGCGCCGCAGATCTTGGCGACCTTTGCAGGCGTGCGGCTCCAGACGGTAAGGCGATGCCCTTGACTCAACCAGTGCCGGCAGAGCTGACGTCCTATCAAACCAGTACCGCCGGTCAGCAATATGTGCATGACTTCTTCCTCGCGTGGCGTTTTACTCTGATCACTAGTCTATTTTTATAAGCAAGGGATCTTTTGGTATCGGGTAGGCTCTGTGTTTAACAATAGGCCAAGCTGTCAGAACGAGAACGCTGAAAGTTATACCAAAAAACAATATTGTACAGGTTTCAACCCCGGCGTAGTCTGTACAGACAGGTAAACGAGGCCCTTATGACTGTACCTATCGCAATCATCGGCACCGGCATTGCCGGACTCTCAGCCGCACAAGCCCTGACCGACCTGGGGTATGTCGTGCAACTTTTCGATAAAAGCCGCGGCAGTGGCGGACGCATGTCGAGCAAGCGCAGCGATGCGGGTGCCCTGGACATGGGTGCGCAATATTTCACCGCCCGCGACCGTCGTTTTGTCACCGAAGTCCAGCGCTGGCAGGCCCGGGGCTGGGTCGCCGAATGGACACCGCAGCTGTACACCTTCCATGGTGGCCGGCTCGATCTGTCGCCGGACGAACAGACGCGCTGGGTTGGCACCCCGCGGATGAGCGCAATCACCCGCTCCCTGCTGGGCGACCTGGAAGTGCATTTCGCCTGCCGGATCACCGAGGTGTACCGCGGCGAAGAACACTGGCACCTGCAGGATGCCGAAGGCTTCACCCATGGTCCGTTCAGCCATGTGGTCATCGCCACCCCGGCACCCCAAGCAACCGCGCTGCTGGCCTCCGCGCCAAAACTCGCTGGTGCCGCCGCCGGGGTGAAAATGGACCCTACCTGGGCCGTTGCACTGGCGTTCGAGACGCCCCTGGAAACCCCCATGGAAGGCTGCTTCGTGCAGGACAGTCCGCTTGACTGGCTGGCTCGTAATCGCAGCAAACCAGGGCGCGACAACACCCTCGACACCTGGGTGCTGCACGCCAACAGTGCCTGGAGTCGCCAACATATCGACTTGCCGAAAGAAGCAGTGATCGAGCAATTGCACGGCGCGTTCGCCGAGCTCTTGCATGATGCCATGCCCGCACCCAGCTTCAGCCTGGCCCACCGCTGGCTCTATGCCCGCCCTGCCAGCAGCCATGAGTGGGGCACCCTGGCCGATGCGGACCTGGGCCTGTATGCGTGCGGCGACTGGTGCCTTTCCGGACGCGTCGAAGGTGCTTGGCTCAGCGGCCAGGAAGCTGCCCGACGCTTGCATGCACACTTGCAGTGAACTGCATCAGACCGAGTTGAAGGCTGGTAACCGTAGGAGCCGCCAACAATCCTGTACAAACAATTTGACTTGTACACCTTTGAATCTATGATGAACCTATGTTGTACAGACTTTCAGCTCTGTACAGGTTTAGATTCCGAGGTGTTCGATGCCCATGCCCCCTGCCAAACCGAAAATCGCCATCAGCGCCTGCCTGATGGGTTTTGACGTGCGCTACAACGGCGGGCACAAGGCATCGCGCCTGTGCATCCAGGTCCTCAGCGACTATTTCGACTTCGTCCCGATCTGCCCTGAAGTCGCCATTGGCCTGGGCACCCCGCGCCAGCCAATCCGACTGGTAGGGGATGCGGATGCACCTCAGGCCGTCGGCACTGTCGACCGCGAGATCAACGTCACCCGGCCGCTGGCGGACTATGGTCGGCAAATGGCGGCGGAACTTGACGATATCTGCGGTTACATCTTCATGCAGCAATCCCCTTCCTGCGGCCTGGAGCGGGTCAAGGTCTACCACGTCAATGGCGCACCGCAGAAGGGTGGAGGCCGGGGCATCTACGCCCAAGCGTTCTGTGCCCAGCAAGGGGACCTGCCGGTGGAAGAAGACGGTCGGCTGAACGACCCGGTGCTGCGAGAAAACTTTATCACCCGCGTATTCGCCTACAGCGCCTGGCAACAGTTGCTGCAGGAAGGCCTGAGTCGCCGCGCACTGACAACATTTCACTCACGCTACAAGTACCTGCTGATGGCCCACAACCCGGTGCAATACAAAGCGCTCGGCAATTTGCTGGGCAACATGGGGCAGACCGACCCGAAAGAGCTCGGACCACGCTACTTCAGCCTGTTGATGGCGGCCCTGAAGCAATGCGCAACCCGCCGCACCCACACCAATGTCTTGCAGCACCTCTGCGGTTACCTGAAAAAAGCCATCAGCGCCGAGGACAAGAAAGAGGTGCAAAACCTGATCGGCCAATACCGCCAAGGCATCGTGCCACTGGTGGTGCCGCTGACGTTGCTCAAGCATCACTTTCGCCAGCATCCCGACCCGTACATCGATCAGCAGGCGTACCTGCAACCCCACCCGGAAAACCTCAGCCTGCGAAACGCAATCTAATGAAATCCCGACTCGACAGCAGCGCCAGCGAAGACTTTGGTGCCGACTTCAAGAAGGCCCTGGACGAGGGCTGGCTGCCGATTCGCGAAGTCGCCCGGCAGACCGGGGTGAACGCCGTGACGCTGCGAGCCTGGGAACGTCGCTACGGCCTGATCGTGCCGCACCGCACGCCCAAGGGGCACCGGCTGTTCTCGGCTGAACATGTGCAACGGATTCTGACGATTCTCACCTGGCTCAACCGCGGCGTGGCCGTCAGCCAGGTCAAGCAATTGCTCGACACACCGCAAGCTTTCAGCGAGCTCGTTGAAAACGATTGGCAAGTGTTGCGCCATACCCTGTTCACCGCCGTCACCCAGCTGACCGAACGCCCCCTGGACGACACCATCAACCAGGCCATGGCGTTGTACCCGCCGCGCACCCTGTGCGAGCAGTTACTCATGCCCCTGCTGGCGGAACTGGAACAACGCTGGCAAGGCCAGTTCGGCACGCAAATGGAGCGAGGATTTTTTTACTCCTGGCTCAGAAGCAAATTTGGCGCGCGCCTCTACCATAACAACCGTCAGTTACACGGCGCGCCACTGCTGTTGATCAATCACTCGGATCTGCCACTCGAACCTCACGTGTGGCTCACGGCCTGGCTGATCAGCAGTGCCGATTGCCCGGTGCAAGTGTTTGACTGGCCATTGCCCGCCGGTGAACTTTCACTGGCTGTCGATCTTCTGCAAGCACGCGGCGTGCTGCTGTATTCCAGCAAAGCCATAAAACTTTCAACGTTGCCGAAACTTTTAAACAGCCTTAGCTGCCCAAAAATGATCGTCGGAGCCGCGGTGAGCATCCACCACCCCGAGTTGTGCGCAATAACTTCCGAAATCAGTGACTTGTACCTGGCCGACAGCCCCTTGGCGGCGCACCAGGCACTCGTTCAACGCGGGCTCATCTAATGGCGTTTGTTCAATGAAACGGGCGAACACAACAATGCAATTGATCTGGCTGCGCAGCGACTTGCGCCTGCATGACAACACCGCCCTCTCGGCCGCGGCAGCCCGTGGCCCGACGGTGGCGGTGTATCTATTGAGCCCGGAGCAATGGCGCGAACATGACGATGCCCCCTGCAAAGTGGACTTCTGGCTGCGCAACCTGCAGGCGTTGAGTGGTGCGCTGGGGCAGTTGAATATTCCCCTGCTGATCCGCCATGCCTCACGCTGGGATGACGCACCGGCAGTGCTGCTCGAATTGTGTCGGCAATTGCAGATCGATGCGGTGCATCTCAACGATGAATACGGCATCCACGAAACCCGCCGCGATGCAGCGGTAGCCCAGGCCCTGAAAGCAGAAGGCATTGAGGTCCAGGGCTACCTCGATCAACTGCTGTT
Organism: Pseudomonas sp. V98_8; assembly: GCF_029967975.1. Taxonomy (NCBI): domain Bacteria; kingdom Pseudomonadati; phylum Pseudomonadota; class Gammaproteobacteria; order Pseudomonadales; family Pseudomonadaceae; genus Pseudomonas; species Pseudomonas sp. V98_8. The sequence continues at coordinate 7,904 of NZ_JASCAE010000006.1, read as the reverse complement.
CAAGCCCGGCAGCGTGCTGACCAAAACCGGCGGTTACTTTCAGGTCTTCAGTCAGTTCCGCAAAGTCTGTTATGAACGACTGCATCATTCACTGCCCAGCCTGGTACGCACACCACTGGCGCAAACGGCATTGAATATTGCCAGCGACGCCATCCCGACGCAGGTCAAAGGGTTCGACGCCCCACCCGATAGCCTGCGTGAGCTGTGGCCGGCCGGTGAAGACGAAGCCCGGCGCCGCCTCGACAGCTTTACCGACATACAGATCGACTACTACCAGAGCGAGCGCGACTTTCCGGCAAAACCCGGCACCAGCCAGCTCTCGGCCTATCTGGCCGCCGGGGTGATTTCGCCCCGCCAGTGCCTGCATGCCGCGCTGCAAAGCAACCAGGGCGAGTTCGAAAGCGGCAAGGTCGGCGCCATCACCTGGATCAATGAACTGCTGTGGCGCGAGTTCTACAAACACATCCTGGTGGGCTACCCCAGGGTTTCTCGTCACCGTGCCTTTCGCCCGGAAACCGAAGCGCTGGCGTGGCGCAACGCCCCTGAAGAACTGGCCGCCTGGCAGCAGGGCCGCACCGGTTTGCCGATCATCGACGCAGCCATGCGCCAACTGTTGGAAACCGGCTGGATGCACAATCGCTTGCGCATGGTGGTGGCGATGTTCCTGACCAAGAACCTGTTGATTGACTGGCGCGAAGGCGAACGCTTTTTCATGCGCCACCTGATCGATGGTGACCTGGCCGCGAACAACGGTGGCTGGCAATGGAGTTCGTCCACCGGCACCGATTCGGCGCCTTACTTCCGGATTTTCAACCCGCTGAGCCAGTCGGAAAAATTCGACGCCGAAGGCTTGTTCATCAAGCACTGGCTCCCGCAACTGTCGGGGCTCGATAAAAAGGCTGTGCACAACCCGGCGCATCTTGGCGGTTTGTTCGGTGTGGCAGGTTATCCGGCACCGATCGTCGACCTGTCCAGCTCCCGGGCCCGCGCCCTGGCTGCTTTCAAGAACCTGCCGTCGCGGCAGACTGCCGGGAGCCTCCATGAATAGCCTCCTGCAGCGTCTCTATGAACACCAGATGGAATTTGGCCGGGCGGTTGGCTGCCTGCGAAGGAGAATGGGATGAGTCTTACTTCCGAGCGACGATACTGGTTGACCGGTGCGAGTAACGGCATTGGCGCCGCGCTGGCTGAAGAAATACTCAAGAGCGGCGCCCACCTGGCCGTTAGCGCCCGCTCGCTGGCCCCACTGAAAGTCTTGTCCCAACGTTATCCCGGAAAAGTATTGGTGGTCGCTGGCGACTTGACCAACAGCCAGACTGTACGTGAGATCGGCGAACGGATCGCTCGGGACTGGGGCGCTCTGGACACCGTGATCCTCAACGCCGGCACCTGCGAATACGTGAATGGCAAGCAGTTCGACGCCTCGATCATCGAGCATGTGGTGCGCACCAACCTGCTTGCCAGCAGCTTCTGCATCGAAGCCGCGTTGCCATTGCTGCGCGCTGGCACCGCGCCGCACCTGGTGGGCCTGGCCAGCTCGGTGACGTACCTGCCACTGCCCCGCGCCGAAACCTATGGCGGCTCCAAAGCCGGGATGCGTTACCTGTTCGAATCCCTGCGCATTGACCTCGCACCGGAAGGGATCGAAGTCACAATGGTCAATCCCGGGTTCGTCGAGACGACACTGAACGGGAAAAATGAGTTTCTCATGCCACTCTCCTGGAAGGCAGGAAAAGCGGCGCAGCACATCTTCCACGAAATCAGGCAGCGGCCACTGGAGATCGCACTACCGGGGATGTTGATGTCCACTCTGTGGCCGCTACCGAAAACGCTCGACCGGACAAAGTTGGCGATTGGCAAACGCATGGTTCGCAGCAGCCCGCCAATCATGGATCAGTTGTGATGAAAAGGCTTTCAGCGGATGCCCGCGACTGAGCGTCCGTCAGAGCTTTCACACGGTGGCGGCTGACTGCCTTACACTGCGCGCCATGAAAAACATCCCTCACATACAAATCGCCACCCCGGCGGTGACCTGCTCGACTTGTGCAGCCTGCTGCTGCCAGCTGGAAGTCATGCTGATCACCGATACCGGCGTGCCCGAGCGATTCATCGACACCGATGACTGGGGCGGGGAAGTCATGTTGCGCCTGGACGACGGCTGGTGCGCCGCGCTGGATCGCAACACGATGATGTGCACCATCTACGAAAAACGCCCGCTGATCTGCAGGGAATTCGAGATGGGGGCGCCGGAATGCATCGAAGAGCGCCAAGGGATTTCGACGGCGTATCGCTGAAACTCAATGTGGGAGCCAGCAGGCTGGTTCCCACAGGGCATGTCGCTCAAACAGTGATCCTTACAACGGCATCGTGTAATGCAGTGCATAACTTTCTATACCATCGTTCGGGCTGGTAATCCCGGCATTGGAATAGTGCGTCGCGCGAATTCCGACTTCATGCCCACCGGCAAAGCGCAGGCCCACACCTAAGCGGTCCTCGAACTGAAACGCGCTGCCCAGTTCATTGCTTTCGACTTCAGTACTGGCGAACACCGCCACGCCAAACCCGAGCTCGACGTAAGGTTTAACGCTTTGACCGGCGAACTCGTAAACAAACACTGGCGAAAATGAAAGGCTGTGATTACTGCTGGTCTCGTCGCCATCCCAATAGGTGTAGGCGCCGCTCCAGTAACCGGTCAAACGACCAACGTCGCTCTGCCACCAACTCTTGTCCCAATCGAATTGCATGCCCAATCGATAAGTCATGGTCGATTCGCCGGTCTCACCGACTCCGAACTCCACGCCTGCTGCTTGCGCAGTAAAACTGTGCCCCATCAATGCAGCCGCAATCGCGGCCAAGCAAAATAGTCGCTTCATAGAAACATCCTTTTCCCAACGATTACGTTTGGTTTTTTATTGCTCTACGTTCACTGCTATAGAAGTCGACGGTTATTCAGAAGTTCAGCCCAGATTCTTCCCCTGCCCACAATTGCTTACCCTTCAAAGCTTCGCACAACACCAGCGTTATTCCACAGTATCGGCAATATATTTGTGAAATGAACAGGGTCGGCGCTCGTCCAGAATTGCGCAGCACGAGCAGGCCCGGCGGCCAGTAATTCGCGCTCGGCGAGCAATCGCTGAAGCTGACGCGCAACCGCCGCACCTGTATCGATCAGGCTGATGTCGTCGGGGATCATCTGTTTGAGCAAGGGCTTGAGGAAAGGGTAATGGGTGCAGCCCAGGATGATCGTGTCGGCGCCCTCGGCAAGCAGCGGCTGGACGTAACGCTCCAGCAACTGGCGCAGGACGGGACTGTGCAGGTCGCCTTTTTCGATTAACTCGACCAACCCGGGGCAAGGTTGGGTGATCACTCGAACGTCGGTGGCGAAGCGGTCGAGCAATGCGGCGAACTTGGCGCTCTGCAAGGTTCCCGTCGTGGCCAGCACGCCGACCACGCCACTGCGGGTAGCGGCAGCGGCCGGCTTGACGGCGGGCTCCATGCCGACGATGGGCCATTGCGGGAAATCGCGGCGCAAGTCGGCAACACCGGCGACAGTGGCGGTGTTGCAGGCCAGGACAAGGGCCTTGGCGCCCTGGCGTTGAAAAAACTCGGCCATGACGCTGCAACGCTGGCGGATGAATTCCGGGGTTTTCTCGCCGTAGGGAATGTTCCCGCAATCGGCGACATACAACAGGGATTCGTCAGGCAACAAACGCTGGATCTCGGCTAGCACCGAAAGCCCGCCGACACCGGAGTCGAATACGCCAATCGGCGCTTCACGCATGCTTGGGCCCACAGACGCTGCAACCCGGATCTCGCTTGACTCGCAACTCGCGAAAGCGCGAACCCAAGGCGTCGATCAACAACAGGCGCCCCACCAACGGCTCGCCGAATCCGGCCAGCAACTTCAGCGCTTCAAGCGCTTGCAGGCTGCCGACCAATCCCACCAACGGCCCGACCACCCCGGCCTCACTGCAGGTCAATTCGGCTTCGCTGCCGTGCCCATACAAACAGTGGTAGCACGGGCTTTCTGCTCGACGCGGATCGAACACCGACAACTGCCCTTCAAGGCGAATCGCCGCGCCACTGACCAACGGCTTGCTGGCGCTCACGCAAGCCGCGTTGACCGCTTCACGGGTGGAGAAATTGTCGGAGCAATCGAGGACCAGGTCTACGGCGGCTACAGTAGCGGCCAGGGAATCTGCATCGAGCGCTGCACGATGAGCGATCAACCGGATTTCGGGGTTGATCGCCGTCAGGCGCTTGATTGCCGAATCGACTTTGCCCATGCCGACGCTGTCGGTGTCGTGAATGATCTGGCGCTGCAGGTTGGTCAGGTCGACCGTGTCGAAGTCCGCCAGATGCAATTCGCCAACCCCTGCGGCGGCGAGATACAGCGCTACCGGCGCACCAAGGCCTCCGAGGCCGACGATCAATACTCGGCTGTCCTTGAGCCGCAACTGGCCGTCGATATCGATGTGTTGCAGCAGAATCTGCCGACTGTAACGCAGCAACTCCTGATCATTCAGCACGGCAGGCGCCCCAGACTGATGCGTTGGTGACCGCCCAGATCGGTGCGGCTGTGAACTTGCTCAAACCCGCGGGTCAACAGCAAATCGCGGACGGCCTCGGCCTGATCGTAACCATGCTCGAGCATCAGCCAGCCGCCCGTGTCGAGATGGTCTGGCGCCTGGGCGACGATCAGACGCAGATCGTCAAGCCCGTCGACACCGGCCACCAGGGCGCTGGCCGGTTCAAAACGCACATCGCCCTCGACCAGGTGCGGGTCGGTGGCTGCAATGTAGGGCGGGTTACTGATGATCAGTTGAAAACGTTGACCTTCCAGGGCGCTGAACCAATGGCTGCTCAGTACCTTGGCGTTATTCAGATGCAGGCGTTGGCGGTTGCGTTCGGCCAGGGCTACGGCTTCCAGCACGCGATCCACGGCAGTCACGCTCCAGGCCGGACGCTCGCTGGCCAGGGCCAAGGCAATCGCGCCACTGCCAGTGCCCAGGTCGAGTACGTTGGCGGGGGTGGCCGGCAACAGCTCCAACGCGGCCTCCACCAGCAACTCGGTGTCTGGCCGCGGGATCAGCGTGTGCGGCGCAACTTCCAGGTCGAGCTTCCAGAAACCTTGCTGGCCAAGAATGTACGCCACCGGTTCACCGCTGCGGCGGCGCTGCAGATACTCGGCGAAGGTCAATGCCGCTTCGCTCGGCACGATGCGTTCCGGCCAGGTGTGCAGGAAGCTGCGGGACTTGCCCAGCGCGGCCGCCAGCAACAATTCGGCATCCAGGCGCGCCGTGGGCGAGTCGGGCAGATCGGCTGCGCGCAACAAACTGGCAATGATCGTCATTTACTCACCTATCGCGGCCAGTTGATCGGCCTGGTATTCGGCCAGCAACGGCTCGATCACGGCATCGACGCCCCCGGCGAGGATTTCGTCGAGCGAATACAGCGTCAGGTTCACCCGGTGGTCGGTCACCCGGCCCTGGGCAAAGTTGTAGGTGCGGATACGTTCGGAGCGATCGCCCGAGCCCACCAACAGCTTGCGCTCACTGGCGATGGCATTGGCGGCGGCACTGGTTTGCTGGTCATTGAGCTTGGCCGACAGCCAGGACATCGCCCGCGCACGGTTCTTGTGCTGCGAACGCTCTTCCTGGCACTCCACGACAATACCGGACGGCAAGTGCGTGATGCGGATCGCCGAATCGGTCTTGTTCACGTGCTGACCGCCCGCACCGGAGGAGCGGTAGGTATCGATGCGCAGGTCTGCCGGGTTGATCTCGATCGCTTCCTGCTCGTCCGGCTCAGGCAACACCGCCACAGTGCAGGCCGACGTGTGGATGCGTCCCTGGGATTCGGTCGCCGGCACCCGTTGCACGCGGTGGGCGCCGGACTCGAACTTCAGCTTGCCATAGACGTTGTCGCCTTCGACTCGCGCAATCACTTCCTTATAGCCGCCGTGTTCACCCTCGTTTTCCGAGAGAATCTCCACCCGCCAGCCGCGACGCTCGGCGTAACGCGAGTACATGCGGAACAAGTCGCCAGAGAAAATCGCCGCCTCGTCACCGCCGGTGCCGGCGCGGATTTCGAGGAATACGTTGCGCCCGTCATTCGGGTCCTTGGGCAGCAACATGCGTTGCAGATTGGCTTCGAGCTCGACCAGGCGCTCCTTGGCTTCGCGGACTTCTTCCACGGCCATCTCGCGCATGTCCGGGTCACTATCCTTGAGCAACGCCTGGGCGCCTTCGAGGTCGCCCTGCACCTTGAGCAACTGTTTGTAGGTTTCGACGATCGGCTCGACTTCCGCGTATTCCTTGGAATAGGCGCGGAACTTGTTTTGATCGGAAATGACCTCGCCATCGCCAAGCAAGGCGGTCAATTCCTCGAAACGGTCCTGGAGGATGTCCAGCTTATTGAGCAGTGACGCTTTCATTGCGGTTTCTTATCCGAAAAGCTATCCGATGAGCCCTCACCGAGGGCAAAGAGTTCCTGGGCCATCGCCAGCGCATCGAGGCGACCTTCGGCAGAGAGCTTTTTCAACTGCACGCTCGGTGCGTGCAAGAGTTTATTGGTCAGGCCGCGCGCCAGTTGCACCAGCACCTCCTCGGGGCTGCTGCCATTGGCCAGCAGGCGCTGGGCCTTTTGCAATTCTTCGTCGCGCAAGCGTTCGCTCTGTTGACGATAGGCCTTGAGCACGTCCACCGCCGCCAACTCACGCAGGCGCACCATGAAGTCTTCGGCGCCCACCGAGACCATCTCTTCGGCCGCCTGGGCTGCACCCTGGCGACTCTTGAGGTTCTCGGCGACCACTTCGTGGAGATCGTCGACGCTGTAGAGGTATACGTCGTCCAGCTCGCCGACTTCTGGCTCGATATCCCGTGGAACGGCAATATCGACCATGAAGATCGGTTTGTGCTTGCGCAGCTTCAGGGCGCTTTCAACAGCGCCCTTGCCAAGTATCGGCAACTGACTCGCCGTGGAACTGATGACAATGTCGCTGCGCACCAACTCCGCTGGAATGTCCGATAGCAGCACCGCATGGGCGCCAAACTGCTCGGCCAGAATGTTCGCGCGCTCCAGCGTGCGGTTGGCCACCACGATACGCTTCACGCCCAGGTCGTGCAGATGGCGGGCGACCAGTGTGATGGTCTCGCCGGCGCCGATCAGCAAGGCCTGGCTACGTTGCAGGTCACTGAAAATCTGTTTGGCCAGGCTGACCGCAGCAAACGCCACGGACACCGGGTTCTCGCCGATGGCGGTGTCGGTGCGCACTTGCTTGGCCGCATTGAACGTCGCCTGGAACAAGCGCCCGAGCAAAGGCCCGACAGTGCCGGCCTCGCGAGCCACGGCGTAGGCCGACTTCATCTGGCCGAGGATCTGCGGTTCGCCCAACACCAGCGAATCAAGCCCGGAGGCGACTCGCATCATGTGACGAACTGCCGCATCGTCCTCGTGCACATAAGCGCTTGCGCGCAGCTCGTCGAGGCTCAAATGATGATATTCGGCCAGCCAGCGCAGCACGGTATCCGCCGACAGGTGATCCTGTTCTATATAGAGTTCACTGCGATTGCAGGTGGAGAGGATCGCAGCTTCGCGGCTGTCGGTGAGTCGGCAGAGCTGCTGCAAGGCCTCGACCAGCTGCTCAGGGGTAAAGGCCACGCGCTCGCGGACGTCTACTGAAGCAGTCTTGTGGTTAATACCGAGTGCAAGGAAGGCCATTCAAAGTCGCTGGTGGTGACGTGAAGCCGGCAATTGTCCTACTTCGTCAGATTCAGAACAACTACTCGATATCTATTGGCCTGGTAGGCGGTATCCCGACCTGCGATCCATTCTCGTTTCAGCCTTTGTAGGAGCTGCCGCAGGCTGCGATCTTTTGATCTTGAAAAAGCAAAATCAAAAGA
>NZ_JASCAE010000029.1:0-61031 GCF_029967975.1 Pseudomonas sp. V98_8 | reverse complement strand
GATGGCCCATCGCGGCGACCCACGGAGCAATGCCTTCGTTCTGGCATGCCGAGCCACAGCGAGGCACCGAGAGGTGGGGCAAAGCCTTTTGGTTCCTTTTTGCTGGGCCGGCACTCCGGCGTTTGAAAAAGTGAGTCGCCGTAAGGGCGAAACCATAGGTGGCCGTTACCGCAGCAATGGATATGTACCCAATTAAACCGCGTTATCGTTCTTCGCCGGCAAGTCGGACCGCCGCACCGCTGGCTCCTACAAAGGCAAACGCAAAAGATATTGCGATCAGGCCTTCGCAGCCATCGCCGTAACTTCCACCCGCATGCCCTCGACCGCCAACGACGCCACGCCCACAGCCGCGCGCACGGGCCACGGCTTGGCGAAGAAACGCTTGTAGACCTCGTTGAAAGCGGCACGGTCGGCCATGTCGGTGAGGTAGATGGTCAAGTGCAATACGCGGTCCATGGAACTGCCGGCGCGCTCCAGGGCCACTTTCAGCGCCTGCAGGGTGCACTCGCTTTGCAGGGTGATGTCGCCCAGTTCAAGGCTGCCATCGGCACGGGTCGGAATCTGGGTGGAGACCAGCATGCCGGCGAAACCGGCGACGTCGGAGGAGATGGAGTCCGCATCGGGATCGGGAACGAAGGTCAGGTCTTGGTTAGCCATGGGGGTCTCTTGTTGGAGGTGGTAAGGCGGCGGCGCAAGCATGTCAGCCGCGGCATTCATGCGGCAACGCCTGTTGCGCCGCCAGTTTACGGAACCCTCACGCCACCCGCTCGACTTTATCCGCGCGACGTTTCTTGCCCTCACCGTTGCCACGCATCATTACCCAGCGCACGACCTTGTTCCAGGCATAAGCCACCACGACGCCACCGACGACAGCGAAAACCACCCCAAGCAGCGGATAATCGCCGATGCGCCGGGCCACCGACTGGAACTGGAAGTGCGTCAGGTAGATATACAGCGTCGAGGAGGCAATCAATGCCATGCCCCTCGCCATCAGGCCGGGCACGGGAATGGCGCGGACCCAGATCACCAGGAGAGCGGCAGGCACGGCGATATCGATATGGCTCCAGACGTCGGCAGCGAGTGGTCCAAACCCCAGCATTGCCTGCATGTCCTGGCAACCCACCACCACAATGGCAACCAGCGTGACGATCCACTTCTGGGTGGTGGAATTGGCACTGTGAATGGCCATTCCGAGCACCATGATCGCCAGGTAATGCTGTGGCACCCGATTGAACAGCGCGCTTGCATCGAACACATAGCGACTGATCAGCACGTCCGCCAACGCCAACACGCAAGTCGCTATGACGAAACAGCGAAACGGGTCGGCGCTGATGATGTTCCTGACGCGCTCGAACGACAGGACGAACCCGATGATCAGCAGCATCTGCACCAGTACTTCGATGTACCAATAGACGAAGTTGCCGATCAGGTAGGGCGAATACCAATTGGAAATCAGCAGCAATGATTGCCAATGCACCGTGTCGAACAGCACCTGCACCAACACCGTGTACAGGATCGTGGGCACCGCGATACTGGCAACGGACTTGACCAGCGTGCGCACGCTGCCGGACTCCTTGATGGCCTTGAATTGAAACCTTGCCAGGCTGAGCCCGGAAACCAGGAACAAGGCCATTGTTTCGCCGAACATCGGCCAATGTTCAACGACCTGGAAATGCCCCATCACAATCAACACGATGGAAACCACGCGCAAAAATACCGGCACTTCCATCGCCCGAATCGAAAACCGCGAGGCCTTGGTGTCGCTGGCCAGTTCACACAACTCGAGTACCGGGATCATTTCCCATTGATCGGGCAGATGACCGATGAGCTCTTCGAGCACCATCGAAGCCTGGACGAACGAGAGCGAATCCCCACCCAGCTCCACGAACGTCAAGTCTGGATCGATGCGCGGCACTTCAAGAATTTCGGCCCAGGCCTGGGTCAACCTCAGCGCCAGCGGCGACAGGTCCTGGCTGGCATTGACCGGCGTCGCCTGGTTATCGACAAGCAGCTGCAACGCCCGCCTATCGATCTTGCCGTTCGGCGTCAGTGGAATCCTCTCCACGAACACGAACAACGCCGGCACCATGTAGTCGGGCAACTGCCGCCCCACATGCTCACGCAACTCGCCCGATGAAACAGGCTCGGCTGACACACAACAGGCCACCAGCTTCACATTTGAACGGTCGTGATCGGCCAGCACCACGCATTGTTTGATCCGCGGATGCCTGGAGATCGAGCCTTCGATTTCAGCGAGTTCGATGCGATGGCCGCGAATCTTGACCTGGCTATCGCCACGCCCCCGGAACATGACACTGCCATCGGCAAGATAAGTGCCCAGGTCGCCGGTTCGATAGCAGATATCACCCTCGGCATGGGTGAAGGGATTGACCACGAACTTTTCCCGGGTCAGCGCTGCATCACCGTAGTACCCCAGGGACAGATAAGGGCTGCGTATCAGGATTTCTCCGACTTCGCCCTCGCCGACCAACTGATTGGCTTCATTGACCAGCAACAGTTGCGCACCCTCGATGCCTTTGCCCAGCGGGATCCTGGCATTGTCTAGCGCGGGATCGAGTTGATGGTAAGCCATTGCCTGCGGCGTTTCGGTCGTGCCATAGAAGTTGACGCTGACGGCGTTGGGCGCGATGGTGCGTATTTGTTCGTAAAGGGTGTTGCTCAAGGCATCCCCGCCCCAAAACAGATAGCGCAACTCATTGAACTGCAAGCCACTGATCTTCGCCCCGGTTTCAATGAGTTTGCCCAAAGGCGGCGTGAGATGAATGATGGAGATCCCATGATGGTGTATCCACCTGGCCAATGCCGCTGGATCGATCACGGTCGACTGGGCCGGGATGACCACTTTGGCGCCAATGGAAAGCGGCGTGAACACGTCCCTGTAGACCGGGTCGTGGCCCAGCCCCGACAGCAGGGAAAAACAACTGTCTTTGGTCAACCCATGACGCTGGCTGTGCCACTCGATGAAATGCACCAGGGGCGCGTGATGGGTGACAATTCCCTTCGGCTCGCCGGTACTGCCGGAGGTGAAGGTGATATAGGCCGGGTCTGCAGGGTTGACCTCGGGCAAGTCCTTCGGCTCGACGGCGAACGCCTGCAGCGCGTCGCCGGGCATTTCCGGAATATTGACCACGCGTACGACGGACGAACGCTGGGGTTCAAGTTCGAAGGCCGCTTCGCCACAGACCAGGACCACGGTCGGCTGCAGCGTCTGGATGATCTGTTCGATGCGCACGCGGGGGTAGGCCATGTCCGCCACGGTGAATGTCAAGCCGGCCCGTGAGGCACCGAGCATGGCGTAGACCAGGCCGGCACAGCGACCGGAGACGATCACCACACGGTCGGATGGCCGCGCGCCCTGGTCGAGCAAATAGCACGCAAGGCGTTGGCTTATCGCTTCCAGTTCGCCGTAACTGCATGTGGCGTCATGAGAAACCACCGCCACGGCATCGGGCGTTCGTCCAGCGTGCTGCAGGAAGTCCGCGAATATCGGACGTTCGACACAATACTCCAGATCCAGCGTCGGGTTTGGGCGCGCATCCTGCATGTTATTGGTTGACTCCCCATGGTCTGTACGACGTAGACACGACGGGACACTCGCAAACGAGAAATTCCCCCCCAAGACGCTAGCATAGCTGTCGTGGCCCGCCAGTGCGTCGACCAACAAGCGCCCAACCCTGAGCCGTTAGCCTCGCCATTGCCGCGGGCTGACCCCGGTCTTGCGGCGAAAAGCCCGGGCCAGCGCCGACGGGCTTTCATAACCGACCTCTTCGGCGATCAAGGCAATGGGCTTGCCTTCACGCAGGCGTTTCTGCGCCAGGCTGATGCGCCAGCTCACCAGGTAATCCACCGGGGCCTGCCCCACCACCCGCTTGAAGTGCTCGGCGAAACTGGCCCGGGACATGTTGGCCGCCACCGACAGTTCGGCCACGCTCCAGGCCTTGCCAGGCGACTCGTGCATGAGGCTCAAGGAGCGCGCCAGGCGGGGATCGGCCAGGCCGGCCATCATGCCCGGCGACTGACTGCCGCTGTTGAGGATGTGCCGCAACAACAGGATGACCACCAGTTCGAACAGCCGGTCCATCACCGCCTGGCGACCACAGGTACCGTCGAAGGCTTCGTTGAATAACCATTGCAGCGTGCTGGCCAGGGTCGGGATTTCATCCAGTGTCAGCACCAGGTAATCCGGCAGAGCCGTCGCCAGGGCGTTGCCTGCGCCCCCGTCGAAGTCCAGGGACGCGCAGACCAGCTGTGCCTCGCTGTCCTCTGTGGCCAGCAGGCGGTGACGATACGGCCGGGGAAAAAAGATCAGCGTCGGTTCGGTGATGTGCAGCTCACGGTCGTCCGCAAGCCTTAAGGACAGCGCCCCCGCCTGGAGCAAATGCAAATGTCCGCAGGCCTGGTGGCCATCGAACGCCGTCGCGCCGCAAAACGTACCGCTGTGAAAGGTCCCGGCATTGACGCCGAAATGCGCAAGCAAGGTGGACAGGCGATCCATAAGGGCCTCAGGCAACAGTTTTGGACGATCTGTCGCATATCTTCGACGATTTGCACCCAATACACCAAGTCAATTCTCTAGCATTCATTCCGTACCCAGCGCATCTCGCGCATCGACTACGGAGAATCACCATGCCACGCATTTCCCCTCTCAGCCTCGAACACGCCACCGACACCACCCGCCCATTGCTCGACGGTGTGCAGAAAAAAATCGGCTTCCTGCCCAACGTGTTCCGGGTCTTGGCCCACGCCCCCGCGGTATTGGCCTCCTACCTGCAGAATTCGGCGGCATTGGGCAAGACGTCCTTGAGCGCCACGCAGAAGGAAGCGATCTTCCTCGCGACCTCCCAGGTCAACGGCTGCGACTACTGCCTGGCGGCGCACACGCTGTTTGCCGGCAAGGCAGGGCTTTCCAGCGAGGAGATCCTCAGTGCCCGTGAAGGCCAGCTAGATGCCTACGCGCTGCTCGCCCGGCAAATCACCGAGAGTCGTGGGCACTTGAACCGCGAGCAGATCGCCGCGGCCCGCGCCGCTGGGATCGATGACGCGAAAATCATCGAAGTGATCGCCCATGTCGCTTCGCAAACGCTGACCAACTACCTGAACAACGTCGCCCTGACCGAGATCGACTTTCCGGCTATCGGCGCCTGAACCCTTCTGCTGCAGAGGAAACATTTCATGAAGACGGTAACCCTGTACACCACCGACACCTGCCCGTACTGCCGCAGCGCCAAGGCACTGCTGGCCGGCAAAGGCGTGACACCGCAGGAGATCGACGTTCAGCGCACCCCTGGCAAACTCGAAGAAATGCTCAGCCGCAGCGGCCGGCGCAGCGTGCCGCAGATTTTCTTCGACAACATGCACATCGGCGGCTTCGACGACCTGGCCAAACTGGAGCGCCAGGGCGCCCTGATGTCCATGCTGGCCTGACCCTCTGATTGTAGGGAGCGAGCATACTCCGGGCGGCGTTCCGACGATGGTCGTCAACGATGACGCGGGGAGCCTGACACCCCGCGGTGCTCTCAGGTTTTTCGCGAGCATGCTCGCTCCTACAGAGGGACCGACATCTCAGTCATCCTCGTGCAACTTGATACCACGTGCATGCAACAGCGGTGGCACCACCAGCACCAACAGCGTCAGGGCCATGAAAGCCGCCGAAATGGGCTGGGTCAGGAATATCGTCCAGTCGCCCTCGCTGATCGACAAGGCATTGCGCAACTGCTTCTCGGCCATCGGGCCGAGCAGCATGCCGACGATCACTGGCGCGACCGGGAAGTCGAAACGCCGCATCAGCACTCCAGCCCAACCGATGGCCAGCATCAGCAGCAGGTCGAAGGAAGAATGGCGCATGCCGTAGACGCCGATGGTGGCGAACACCAGGATTCCGGCGTTGAGGTAAGGCCGGGGGATCTGCAGCAGCTTGACCCACAGGCCCACCAACGGCAGGTTCAATACCAGCAGGATGACGTTGCCGATGTACAGCGAAGCCACCAGGGTCCAGACCAGGTCGGCCGAGGTTTCAAAGAGCATCGGCCCAGGTTGCAGGTTGTAGTTCTGGAACGCCGCCAACAGGATCGCCGCCGTGGCGGACGTCGGGATGCCCAGGGTCAGCAATGGCACCAGCGAGCCGGTGGCGCTCGCGTTGTTGGCCGCTTCCGGGCCGGCCACGCCTTCGATGGCGCCCTCGCCTTTGTTGGCCGAAAACTCTTTCGGGTATTTGCTCAGCTTGCGTTCGGCGGAATAGGACAGAAAGGTCGGGATCTCCGCGCCGCCAGCCGGAATCGAGCCGAACGGGAAACCGATCAGCGTGCCCCGCAGCCACGCAGGCACCGAGCGTTTCCAGTCGGCGCGGGTCATCCACAACGACGTCAGGCGGTGCCGCCCTTCGGCTTGCTCCTGCTGATAGAGCAGGCTGTACAGCGCCTCCCCCACCGCAAACAAGCCGACCGCCACCAGCACCACCTCGATGCCATCCACCAGTTCCGGAACGCCGAGGGTGTAGCGGGCAATGCCCGACGTCGAGTCGAGGCCGATCAGGCCGATGGTCAATCCGATCCCCAGTGACGCAAAGCCACGCAGCATGGAAGCACCGAGCACCGCCGACACCGTGGTGAAGGACAGCACCAGGATCGCGAAATATTCCGTCGGCCCGAAATTCAGCGCCAGCCTGGCCACCACCGGTGCGAACAGGGTCAACAGGACGGTGGCAATGGTGCCGGCAACGAAGGAGCCGATGGCCGCCGTGGCCAGCGCCGGCCCTGCCCGGCCATTGCGCGCCATGAGGTTGCCTTCCAGCGCCGTGACCATGGACGAGGACTCACCCGGCGTATTGAGCAGGATCGAGGTGGTGGAGCCGCCGAACTGCGCACCGTAGTAGATCCCGGCGAACATGATCAGGGCGCCGGTGGGATCGACCTTGGCGGTGATCGGCAGCAGCAGGGCCACCGTCAGCGCCGGCCCGATGCCCGGCAGTACGCCAATGGCCGTGCCCAGCAGGCAGCCGATGAAGCCCCACAGCAGATTGATCGGCGTCAGCGCCGCGGAAAAACCCATCGCCAGGCTGGCGAGAATGTCCATGCTGTCGATCTCCTTGGATCAGATCCAGGCGTTGACCAGCGGCGGCAGGGAAACCCCCAGCCCGGCGTTGAACAACCAGTAGATCGGCAGGGTCAAGGCCATGCCGATGGCCAGGTCGCGCAGCGGATGACGACTGCCAAAGCCCCGCGCCGAACAGGCAAACAGCAACCCGGCCGCCAGCACGAAACCGATGACGTTGATCAGCACGGCCACACCGATCAACCCTGCGGTGACCCAGGCCGCACCAGCCTTGCCGCCCGCCACGGTGTGGGCTTGTTGGTTATCCAGTTCGCGAAAACCGCCACTCACCGCCTGATAACTCAACAACACGCCCACCGCCCCCAGAAACCCCGCGACCACCCAGGGGTAGACATAGGCCGGCAGAATCACGAAGCCCATCTCAGGAGGAAAGCGCCAGGCACCCACCGCCAGCACCAGGCTGAGGACAATCAGGCCAATGCCGATGGCGAGTTGGGCAGGCACCCCTTTGCGCGATCCGGCCATTTCAAAGCAACCCGACCTTGACCAGCATCGCGCGCAACCGCACGTGTTCTTCGTCGACGAACTTGCCGAAATCGTCACCGGTCAGCACGCTCTCTGTCCAGGCGTTGGTCTTGATGTTGTCCTGCCAGACTTTGCTCCGGGAAGCGGCCACCACCGCGTCAGTCACTTCCTTGCGCTGCTCGGGCGTGAGGCCCGCGGCGCCATAGACACCCCGCCAGTTGCCGATAACCACGTCGTAGCCACTTTCCTTGAGGGTGGGGGCATCGATCCCGGGCACGCGCTCGGGGGCACCGATGGCGAGCACGCGGAACTGGCCATTCTTGATGTATTGACCCAGTTCGGCGTAACCGCCGGTGATCACCTTGATCTGGCCGCCCAGGGCCTGGGCAACGATTTCACCGCCACCACCGGTGGCGATGTAATTCACCTTGTTGACCGGAACATCCAGCTTGCCGGCCAGTTCGGCGATGCCGATATGGTCGATCGAACCTTTGGAACCACCGCCCCAGGTAACGCTGGTCGGCTTGGCCTTGAAGTCCTTGATCAGGTCATCGAGGGTCTTGTATGGCGAATCCTTGCGCACCGCGAGCACGTTGTACTCGGTGAACAAACGGGCGATCGGCGTCACGTCCTTCAAGCTGATCTGCGGTTTGTTCTGCTCGATGCCCGCAACCATGATCGCCCCGACCACCAGCAACGCATTCGGGTCGCCCTTGGTGCTGTTGGCAAACTGCGCCAAGCCCAGCGTACCGCCCGCGCCCCCCTTGTTCTCGAACGTGACGGATTTGGCAACGTTGGCCTCGATCAGGGCTTTGCCGAGCACCCGCGCCGTCTGGTCATAACCGCCGCCCACGGAACCGGGGGCCATGAATTTGACGGTATCCAGCGCCTGCGCGGGGGTGGCGATTGCTACAGCGACAAGGCCCGCAGCCAGGCAATGGCCGACGCGACGAAGCAAAGCGGACATGGTGTCTCTCCCTTCAGCATTGTTTTTATAGGTGTCATCTGCGAGTAAGCGTAGAACATGGTTGCGACCAGGGCCTGTCGAGCCTGGCGAGCCTGCGTCACAGACTGAAACATTCTTTTGGTCGGGGGGTGATCCAGTGCCCAAAATGCGCCAACTATCCTGAGAAACATCGACCCGCGACCTCGGCAACTGGAGAACCTGTCATGAACTACATGCTCAAGGGCGTTGGCGTGGCATTGTTGTTGGCGGCCACTGCGGCATCCGCCCATCACGGCTGGAGCGAGTATGACGCCAGCAAACCCTTGCAACTGAGCGGCACCATAGAAGCGTCCGGTTACTCCCACCCCCACGGTTTCATCAACCTCAAGACGGCTGACAAGACCTGGAATGTGGTGCTCGCACCGCCCTCGCGCATGGAAAACCGAGGGCTGCCGAAGGACCTGCTGGCGGTCGGCACCCAAGCCAGCGTGGTCGGTTACCAGAACCGCAACAAACCCGATGAATTACGCGCAGAACGCATCACGATCGGCGACAAGACCATCGAGTTGCGCTGATGGAAGGCAATCGGGGCTGGCTGGACTGGCTCAATGACTCGTCGCTTGGCTCAGCCATGCGCGGTGACTTGTGGCTGTATCCGCTGGTGGAGGTGGTGCACATCCTCGGCTTCGCGATACTGGTCGGTTCGGTGGTGATGTTCGACCTGCGGGTGCTTGGCGTATCGCACAATATCCAGGTGACGGCCCTGGCCCGCCATCTCCTGCCATGGTCGGTTGCGGCATTGCTGTTGGTCGTTCCGGCCGGGCTGATGATGTTCAGCGCCCATCCTCACGACTTCGCTTCCAATGACATATTCATTCTCAAGCTGTGCCTGATTGCCACGGCGGGTCTGAACGCCGTGCTATTCCATCTTGGCGTCTACCGTTCCGTGACGGCGTGGGATGCCGGCGACCCGGCACCGGCCGTGGCCAAACTGCAGGCATTGTTCTCGATCGCGCTCTGGGTCAGCGTGATCCTCTGCGGCCGGTTGCTGGCCTATACCTGAAGGATCGCGCTGGTTCTGCACCGTTGCACGTCTGATCAAAAAAGCCTCGACAACCTGAGTCATGACCTAACCTCAAAGGCTGAGTGACACACAACCAGTCGAGCACTCCGATGCGCCATGCCTTGAGTTTGCTGATTCTCATCGCTTTACTGTTCGGGCCGAACGCCGCAAAGCTGTCGGCGGCCCAACCGCTGCAACCTCCTTCCGCATCTGCAACACCTGCCTCCGCCAGCGTTTCCGAAAGTGATCTGGACGCGCTGATGGGCCAACTCGGCAATCTAAAGCAGCAGGTCTCCCTGGCCACCAACTACAGTCAACTGGAGGGCCCGCAGGATCTGGTTCAGGCGCTGATCCGCGAAATTGACCGGCTCACGGCGCTGTTATTGCCCGAACAGACTCAGTTGCAGGCGCAACTGGGTGTACTGGGGCCGACGCCTTTGGCCGATGTAGGGCCCGAGAAAGCCGAAATTGCCAATCAGCGAATAGCCCTCAACGAGCAAAAGAACCGCGTCGACTCCAGGCTCAATACCCTGGCCACCCTCAAGGCCAGCGCCGCCGAACTGCTGATCCAGATTGCCGCCATTCGCCGCAGCTTGCTGGAAACCGAAGTGACCCAGCGGACCCGCAGCGTGCTCAATCCCTGGTTCTGGGCCACGTTGTTCAATCCGCCAGAGCATGACCGGCAAAAATTCAACGCATTCCTCCAACAGATCGGCGCCACGCTTGGCGCCACCTGGCGACCGGGCGAACGCCTGTTGACCAGCTTGTTACTCGTCATGGCCCTGGTTTTCTGGATCTTCGGTCGGCGGGTGGCCGAGCGCGGGCTGACCTGGTTGTGTATTCACCGGATGCCGGAAGGACGCCTGCGACGCAGCACCCTTGCGCTGTCCTCGGTGGTGGCCACGGTCCTGTCTGCCTGGATCGCCCTGCAGTTGCTGTTCTTTACCGTCACCCGCGAGCTGCCCCTGACGCCGCAACTCGCCGGGTTTTCCCAGGATTTCGAAAAGATCGTCTATACCTGCGTGCTGATTACCGGCCTGAGTCGCGCACTGCTATCCACGCAGCACCCTTCATGGCGCCTGCCAGCCTTTGCCGATCCGCTCGCCCTGGCGATCAAGCCCTACCCCACACGCCTGGCCCTGGCATTGCTTGTGCTGGTGTCGCTGGCGCAGATAACCAATGTCACCGGCATGACCCCAGGGCTGGTGATCTCGGTCCGTGGCCTGGTCGCACTGATCGTCTCGGCCATGATCGCCATGCTGCTGTTACGCGTTAACAAAACCCGCCGGGACATGGTTGCGGCGGGCATTGCCCCCGAAGCCGGGCGGACGTTGGCCGGGGTGATCTATGCCTTCGCCAGCATCGCGATCGCGATTTCCCTCCTGGCCCTGCTCACCGGCTACATATCGCTCTCGCGGTTCATCACCTACGAACTGGTGTGGTTTTTCATCATATTCGCCGGCTTCTATCTGCTGACCCAGCTGTTCAAGGACAGCTGCGAACACCTGTTTTCCCCCCGCCATTCCACCGGCAAGACCCTCAAGCAGCTGCTGGGCATTGGCGATACGCGTCTGGAACAGATTTCGGTCATCCTGTCCGGCGCCGGTCGCGCCGCCCTGTTGCTGATAGCGCTGATCACCTTGATGGTGGGCGGGATCGGCTCGACGCTCGAACAATTGGCCACCAACATCCTCGCCATGCTCGGCGGCGACGGCCTGCGCAAACTGAACATCGTCCCGGCCAACCTGTTGCATGCCGTGCTCGCCGTGGTCATCGGCCTCTACCTGGTTCGCTCGCTGCGGCGCTGGCTGGACGATGAGCTGCTGCCCAAAACCGAAATGGACCCAGGCATGTGCGCCTCGCTGAGCACGCTGTTCTCCAACATCGGCTATGCCTTGGTGCTCCTGTTGACCCTGTCCTCTCTGGGCGTCAAGTGGACCAACCTGGCCTGGATCGTCAGCGCCCTGTCGGTGGGGATCGGTTTCGGCCTGCAGGAGATCGTGAAGAACTTTGTCTCCGGCATCATCCTCTTGACCGAACGCCCGGTGAAAGTCGGCGACCTGATCAGCATCAGCGGGGTCGAAGGCGACATCCGCCGGATCAACGTGCGCGCCACCGAAATACAGCTGGCCGACCGTTCGATCGTGATCGTGCCCAACTCGCAATTGATCTCGCAGAACCTGCGCAACGTCACCCTGGGCGGCAGCGCCCAGGGGGTGGCAACACTGGAATTGATGTTCCCGCTGGACATCGACCCCGAGCAAGTGCGCAACCTGCTGTACGAGACCTTCAGCGAGCACGAGACCATTCTGGAAAAGCCGGCGCCGGTGGTGCGCTTCAGCCAACTCAAGCCGGAAGGCATTACCCTGACCGTTACCGGTTACGTCAACAGCCCGCGCATGGTCACCGCGATCAAGAGCGAGCTGTTGTTCGAGATTCTCAAGCGGCTGAGTGCCGCCGGGATAGAGCTGGCGAAACCGCCAACAGCGTAACGCGAATGCCTTTGTAGGAGCTGCCGAGTGAAACGAGGCTGCGATCTTTTGATTTTGCATTTAACAATCAAAAGATCGCAGCCTCGTTTCACTCGTCAGCTCCTACGGGTTGATCAGTGAGCGATGCACACCGATTTCAGCTCGGTATAAGCCTCGATCACCGCACGCCCGAACTCGCGGCCCATGCCCGATTGCTTGACGCCACCGAACGGCATCGCCGGGTCGAGCAATACGTGGGCGTTGACCCACACCGTACCGGCTTCGATGCGCGGCACCAGGTTCATGGCCTTGCCCAGGTCGTTGGTCCACAGGCTGGCGGCCAGCCCGTAGCGGTTGTCGTTGGCCAGCGCGATGACGGCATCTTCATCGTCGAACGGCATTACGCCCAGCACCGGGCCGAACACCTCCTCGCGCGCCACGGCCATGCTGTGGTCGATGTCGGCGAGGATGGTCGGCTGAACAAAGAAACCCTCGCCTTCCAGCAACTCGCCGCCCGCCACCACCCGCGCACCTTCCTGGCGGGCCAGCTCAATGTGCTTGAGCACGCTCTGCTGTTGCTTGCGCGACACCAGTGGGTTGATCGCCGCCTCGCAGTTCATGCCCGCGCCAATCGGCATCGCCGAGACCGCCGCCGCCAGGGCTTCGACGAACTTGTCGTGGATCGAGCGATGCACGTAGAAGCGCGAAGCCGCCGCGCACACCTGGCCATTGTTCAGCAAGCCACCGAGGATCGCACCCTGCACGGCTTTTTCGATGTCGGCATCGGCGAGCACGATCATCGGGTTCTTGCCGCCCAGCTCCAGGGAGAAACGTGTCATGTTTTCCATGCACGCCACGCCGACGCTCTTGCCCACGGCGGTGGACCCGGTGAACGACACCTTGCTCACCAGCGGGTGCGCGGTCAGCACGCCGCCGACGGAGGCACCGCCGCCGGTCACCACGTTGAACACACCCGCCGGAATGCCCGCTTCGAGGGCCAGTTCGGCCAGGCGCATGGCGGTCAATGGGGTTTCCATCGCCGGCTTGATGATCACCGTGCAACCGGTGGCCAGCGCCGGCATCAGTTTCCAAGCGGCGATCAGCAGCGGGAAGTTCCACGGCACGATACCCACCACGACGCCCACCGGCTCACGCTTGGTGAACGCGGTGAACTTGGCGCCCGGCGGCAGCGGGATCGACACATCGAAGGTCTGCCCTTCGATCTTGGTCGCCCAGCCGGACATGTAGCGCATGAACTCCACCGTGGCGTTCAGGTCCAGCGCGCGGGCCATGTTGATCGACTTGCCCTGGCTCAGGGTTTCCAGCTGCGCCAGCTCTTCGGCATGCTCCTCCACCAGGCGGGTGAAGTTCAGCAGGATGCGCTCGCGGTCCGCTGGACGCAGGCCCGACCACACGCCGGACTTGAAAGCCCGGTGCGACGATTGCACGGCGCGCTCGACGATCTCCAGGGGTGCGTCGAGGGTTTCGCACAGGGTTTGCCCGGTGGCCGGGTTGACCACGGTAATCTTCTGACCTTCGGCAAACACCCACTGGCCATCGATAAAGCAGCCGTGTTGGCGATCGAGGAATGCAGCAACCTGCGGCAGGATTTCAACGTTGCTCATGAATCACCTTTCAATTCAGATGGACGAGCCGGCTTGCCGGCGAAAGCGTCAATTAGTGTTGTTCTTTGAGGAAGCACACCACCGCCTGGCGATCATCCGCCGAGGCCATGCCCATGTAGGGCATGTAGGTGCCAGGCACATAGGCCTGGGGTTGCGTGATCAGTTGCGCGATGTTCTCGGCTTGCCAGTCGATGTTCTTGTTGCGCATGGCTTGCGAGTAGTTGAAGCCTTCCAGCGAGCCGGACTTGCGCCCCACCACGCCTGCCAGGTTCGGCCCCATCATGCCCGTCGTGCCTTTGCTCACCGCATGGCACACCCCGCATTCATTGGCGAACACTTCGGCGCCACGCTGCTGCAGCGGTGCGCAATCGGCGGCAATAGCAGCCTGCGCCAGAGTGACGGACAACACAGCAACGAGGGACAAACGCAGGGTGGTGAACATAAGAAAACGACCTTGAAAATCCACGCATTCGCTGGCAAAGCGAACGCCAACACTGAAAGTGCCGAGGCAATGGGCTTCGGCAGGTTGAGAGCGATTGTCGGTGGTCGCCGGCTAGCAGGTTTTGCCCTGCCTGCCAGTTGTGTTGGCGGTTCTGCCAAAGTGCCGGGTGGGTGCGATCAGCGATAGCAAAGCCTGATCCAAAGTTCTGCCTATACTGCAATCCAGCCGCCCTGATTACCTGCGCTGAGGAACTGCTGGATGAATGTGACCGACTATTTCGATCGAGCCAGAATCATCAACATCGCGTCAAGAAAGGATCGCCGCGTAGAAACGGTACAAGAATTCGCGCGCAACGGCTTTCCCTTTGATCACGAAAAAGTCAGCTTTTTCCAGGCGGTGACGCCCAGTGAAGACAACGGATTTCCAAGTATCGGCGCCAGGGGCTGCTTCATGAGTCACCTGGGGATTCTGGAAGAGGCGATACGCCTGAACGTGAAAAACATATTGATCCTGGAGGATGACATACAGTTTTCCAAACGCATTTCCCACTATGGAAAACAGGCCATCGAGTCCCTGCAAGGCATGGAGTGGGACATCGCCTACTTTGGCCATCCGTTCGAAGGCGACTCAAGCTCGCCCACCTGGAAAGCGGTCGACCAGCCCATACACTTGTCGCATTTCTATGCGGTAAACGGTAAATGCATTACCCGGTTGCGCGATTTCCTGCTGCAGATCCTGGAGCGCCCGCCAGGCCATCCAGACGGTGGGCCGATGCACTATGACGCCGCCCTCAATACGCTTATTCATTCGAACAAAGACGTTCAGGCCTACTATTTCACCTGGAACCTGGGCTACCAAAGGCCCTCGCGCACGGACTTGCATGCGCTGTCCTTGTTCGACAGGACGCCTGTCCTGCGCGATGTCATGGGCATGCTCAGGAAGTTGAAGGCCATGAACCTGAGAAGAATTCGATAGTGTCCCGCCCCGCCTCTCTCTAGCTGGAAAAAATCCCACACGCCCCTCTCAATCAGTGCACCCAGGTGTGCACTGTCACCCCGCCGTGCAATCTGGCAAGCACAACCAACTCTTTGGCACCGTGGCAACAAGGCGCAAAAAATCCCGGCATTAGTATCTGGAAGGACCGCAACCCTGCGCTCAAGAACAAGAACGGATGCCACACCATGCTCAAGTCCCCCTTGCTTCGCCTCTCGACCCTGGCGCTGCTGATCAGTGCCGGCCAGGCGAGCGCCTACGAACTCTACGCCAGTGACGACAGTCATCTGAACGCCACCCTGGAAGCGGTTTTCGGCGTCTTCCACAGCCAGGAAAACTACGCCCTGTCGGGTCGTCTCGATGAAGGTTCGTCGTCCTGGCGCGAGGGCTACATCAAGTACGGCCTGAGTTTCGACCAGAGCCTGGCGGGGGTCGGCACCGCCTACGGCGCGGCCAACCTGCTCAGCTCCGGCACCTGGGGCGACGGTGATGCCGCCGGCTTCACCGACGGTTCGGAACGCACCACCAAGTTCGAAGACGCCTACCTCGGCTGGCGCTCGAGCGATCTGTTTCCCGTGCTGGGTGCGGACGGCATCGACCTGTCTTTCGGCCGCCAGAACATCGTGGTCGGCGACGGTTTCCTGATCAACGGCGACGCGCTGAACCTGGGCAAGGGCCTGGCCGACGGCGAGTTCAATCGCGGTGGCGCCTACTGGCTGGCGGCGCGCAAGGCCTTCGATGAGACCGCGGTGCTGCGTATCGGCGGCAAGGAAGGCTGGCGCAGTGACCTGATGTGGTTGAAATCCAACAACCGCGCCCAGGCCAAGACCGAAATGTACGTCGGCACCCTGGAGCACGTGTCCGAGGCCGGTACCGTCGGCCTGACCTACATCGACACCACCGACATCGACGAGCAGTACGCCTCCCCCGTGCAACTCGAGCGCGATGGCATGAAGACCTACAGCCTGCGCGCCACCGGCAACGCCGGGGTCAAGGACCTGTTCCTTTCCGGTGAATACGCCAAGCAGGACAAACCCCACACCGCCACCGAAGACGCCTGGTACCTGGAAGCCGGCTGGACCTTTTCCGAGGCACCCTGGACGCCGTATGCCGGCTACCGCTACAGCCGATTCTCGGAAGGCTACGACACATTGTTCTACGGCTTCAGCCGCGGCTTCGGCACCTGGTTCCAGGGTGAAGTGGCAGGCAACTATGCCGGCCCGTTCAACACCAACTCACGCATCCAGCAACTCAAGTTCACCGTCTCGCCCCTGGAGAACCTGACCGTCGGCGCGATGTACTTCAACTTCGACACCATCGACCGCGACCTGGGCAACACCGACGGCCACGAAGTCGACCTGTACGCCGAATGGCACCTCAACGACCACCTCACGGTGATGCCGCTGATCGGGCTGTTCCAGCCGGACAAGAGCGCCGACCAGGGTGGCACGCAGCTGGGCAACAACGACAAGAACCTCTACAGCCAGGTGATTTTCGCCAGCGCTTTCTAAGTCATGCCGGGGCAGTGGCGCATCCGCTGCCCCCGCGGAAAAAGGCTTTTCCCATGCACAGAAGATTCCTCACGATCCAGAGCAAGATAGCCCTGCTCGCCGGCCTCTGCCTGGTGCTGGTGGTGGGCTTGCTGATGGGCCTGTCCCTTTACCAGACGCACAAGAGCAGCCAGCAAGTGGCCCGGGCCAGCAGCGACATGCTCGCCGACGCGGCCCGGGAACACATGCAGGCCCTGGGTAAAGTGCAGGCCATGCAAGTGCAACGCACCTTCATGCAGACCCACGAATTCGGCCAGGGATTGTCGCGGTATCTGTTGTACCTCAGGCAACTCCAGCATCAGGGCCATCTGACCCGCCCACAACTGCGCCAGGAGCTGAGCACCCAGCTTCAACAGGCCCTGATCGACAAGCCCGACCTGCTCGGGCTTTACGTCATTTTTGAGCCCGACGCGCTGGACGGTGCCGACTCGGGCTTCGCCGACAAGCCGGACCTGGGCAGCAACGAGACCGGACGTTTCTCCCTGTACTGGGTGCAAGGCAAACCCGGCGAATTGCAAGCGGTGATCGGCGATGAAGGCCTGCTGGCCAACACCGAACCAGGCCCCAGCGGCGCACCCTATAACGCTTTCTATATCTGCGCCCGCGACAGCCGCCAGGCCTGTGTGCTGGAGCCCTACTTCGACGAGGCGTCCGGCAGTCGCAAACTGGTGACCAGCGTCGCCTTCCCGTTGCTGGAAAACGGCAAGGTCATCGCCGTGGTCGGGCTCGACATCAACCTCGCCGCCTTGCAAAAGAACAGCGAAACCAGCGCGCTGCAACTGTTCGACGGCCATGGCCAGATCAGCATCGTCAGCCCCCGTGGCGTGATCTCCGCCAACAGCCAGGATGTCAGTCGCCTCGGGCAACCGATGGACAATGCCCAGGTGATGGAGGCCTTGCGCCAGGGCCAGCCGGAAGTGTTTGAAGACCCGCAGCAGATCAACGTCCTTGAACCGCTGCCACCGATTGCCGGTGCTGCGCCCTGGGGCGTGCTGGTGGGCGTGCCCAAAGACGTATTGCTGGCACCGGTCGCCACCCTGCAAAAGCAATTCGACGCCCAAGCCGTGCAAAGCACTGCGCTGGAACTGCTGCTCGGTGGCGGCTCGGCCCTGCTGGGCCTGTTGCTGATCGGCTACACGGCACGACGCATCACCCGGCCGCTGCAGATGCTGACCCGGGTCATGGAGGATATCTCCCTTGGCGAAGGCGACCTGACCCGGCGCCTGCAAGTGCAGTCACAGGATGAAATCGGCCAGTTGGCCACGGCGTTCAACCGCTTTGTCGAGCGCATTCACCAGTCGATTCGCGAAGTGTCGTCGGCAGCCCTGGGCGTCAACGAAGGTGCCCGCCGGGTGCTGGAGGCCTCCCATTCGTCGCTGAGCAATTTCGACGATCAATCGAGCCGCACCAACAGTGTCGCCGCCGCCATCAATCAGTTGGGCGCCGCTGCGCAAGAGATCGCGCATAACGCCTCCGATGCCTCACACCAGGCCTCCAGTGCACGGCAACAGGCCGAGGACGGTCGCCAGGTTGTGCAACGCACCATTGAAGTGATGCACGAACTGTCTGGGAAAATCAGCACGTCGTGCGCCAACATCGAAGTGCTCAACGACAAGACCGTGAACATCGGGCAAATCCTCGAAGTGATCAAGGGCATCTCCCAGCAGACCAACCTGCTGGCGCTCAACGCCGCCATCGAAGCAGCCCGGGCCGGTGAAGCCGGCCGCGGCTTTGCGGTGGTCGCCGACGAGGTGCGCAGCCTGGCCGGTCGCACCCAGTCTTCGGCGCTGGAGATCCAGCAGATGATCGAAGAGCTGCAAACAGGTGCCCGCGACTCGGTCACCACCATGACCGAAAGCCAACAGCACAGCGAAGAAAGCGTCAGCATCGCCAACCTCGCCGGCAGCCGCTTGAGCAGCGTGACCCAACGCATCGGCGAGATTGACAACGTCAACCAGTCCGTCGCCGCCGCTACCGAAGAGCAGACCGCCGTGGTGGAAGCTTTGAACGTCGACATCACCCGGATCAACACGCTGAACCAGCAAGGGGTGGAGAATTTGCAGGCGACGTTGCGGGCTTGTACTGAGCTTGAGCAGCAGGCGGCGCGGCTCAACCAACTGGTGGGAAGTTTCAGGATCTAAGCCTTTTGAGTGCTGATACACCGCCTTCGCGAGCAAGCCCGCTCCCACATTGGATTTCTGCGGTACGCAAATTTGTGTTCACCAGAGACTCCCTGTGGGAGCGAGCCTGCTCGCGATGAGACCAAAACATCCAGCATCACTGGCGTCTGACACTCAGTTTTCCAAGGCAAGTTATAGGGGCCTGGAGTGTTCTAGATTTCGGGGAAATCCATTCTGTAACCCGCCCCCGGGGCACCTTCATGCAACGCCGACTGAATTCGGGAATACAAGGCATTCGCCTCCGCGGTTGTGATTGACCGTGAACAGTCACGCAGTACAACGCGCAGTAGCACATTCTCCTGATCCGGCAATAATCCGAGTCGTTCAATGGCCTGGTCGGGCAAATCCGAGGACTGCCAACGCCCCTTGACCTGCATTTCTTCGATCCAGTCAGAACAGTCGCCAGCAGCCTGCAACATCCTTTCGGTCAACACCTCCTCGCTCAATCCCGGTGTTACAGCGAGCGAAGTATCACGAGCAATCGAAGGCAAACGCGATACGGCGCTCCACGGTTTCAGGTCGTGCATCTGCGCCTGTACTCGTTCGTTCTGGTCGCGCAGCAATCGAATGTCCGGTATGCCTTTGCGCAGCATAGTCAGTCGATCCAACCCCATCCCCAGCGCCAGTCCTCCATGTTGCAAAGGATCTATCTTGAGTCGCTCCAACAATGACGTCGCAATACGACCGCACTCCAGCACCTCGACCGGTGCGCCGTCATTCAACACATTCACCTCGATTCCCCCTTCCGTGTAGTGGTGCGGGCTATCGCTGAAGATCCAAGGCTTGTCAGGTACGGCCGATTTGAGGATATCGCCGACCAGACGCAACAAGTGTTCATGCTTCGCCAGTTCCGGATCACCGAGCACCCAGATATCCATCTGATGCGGTTCCGCACAATGCCAACGGTCCCGGCTATCGCGGCGGAAAGTGATTCCGGGTGCGGCCAGCAATATCGTCTCCCCCGGTTGCCGGACCTGAGCGGCACGCTGAAGCGCCGCCGGAATTTGACTGGTGGTTTGGGTGCGCAACAAAGAACATTCGTCGACCCAACGGGTGTGGGCACTTCCGAGGGTGATTTCTGTTGGGTCATAACCGAGCAAACCGTAGTTTTCCTCGGCGGACACAATCCGCGGCCCAGTCAGTATTTGAGCTTGGGGCCAGTCTCTTTCGGTCAGCCCCTGAAGGATCTCCTTAAGTAATATCCGAACCGCGTGATCGGGTGAGGCGGCTTCTGTTAGATCGACCTGCAACAGGGCTTGATGTACAGACGCGTCCGTAAGATATTTCTTTGATTCCTGCACTAAATAACCCCTTTTCCAAAATTTAATAACGCCCCCCCAAAAAAGAGAACCCACAAGACAAGCTAACTACTTCAGATCATCAAGCACAATCTAAAATCGACGACAATTGACATTTTCAGAATAGGACTACAGACACTACTTACACAAATAACCCGAAGGGCAACCGTATTAGCATTCTGAAAACTCAATGGCAGAAACCCCAACAAAACCCCTGGAAAAACAAACAGAATGTAGAAAATATAAAAACGAGAAATAACCTGCCAGAGGTCGGATGCATCAAAGGACCCGAAAGAAAAATAGGTCAGCAAGTAGAAAGTGACGCAGTAAATCAAGGCAACAAGCGAATATGCCAAAAACTGCGCTGACATAAACACCAGCTTCGCGTCTGGCGTGTAAACGAAGGACCTGATATAACCACTTTCCCTCCTCCCTACAATGTAAAAAGAAAATCCAAAAAAAGCGACACTTGAAGAAATATATGCATAAAACCAGGATGTACTTCCAATGTAGCTCACCCCCGAAGGAGATAAAACATCTCTAGAATAAGCGAGCAAATAATAGGTCGCCACTGGAGAAACAATCATCCAAAATAGCGCAACAGGTTCCTTTAACTGCTCCTTTATAAATAGTCCTGCGAGCGCCAGGGATCTTGACATGGTACAAATTGGCATATCTATCTCCTTTTATGGAAATGACACCATCGCATTTTTTCGCTCAGCGAGGCTGACCAGCATTTGAATTGCCCAACCTCAAGCAAATCAATACTGTACTTGCACAACGGGACTTAAGCCGTAATCCGACAATATTTCTTTGAATTCAACCATTGAGATATTTTTATAATTCTTTAGCTTCGTCAGCGCCGCCAACAAAGAAGGCAAGCGCATCCTTGACACCTCCTTCCTTGAGACAACCAAACTACAAGCTGAAAAATTCAGCATTTCATAGCTTTGTATATTTATCATTATAAAACCCCTCACAAACGGCCTTTTTGGAAAACACCACTAGCACTCAGTGACGCCTTTATATCTAGTAGCTACTGGACTCGAACGCAAGAGCCCGAATTTTTACGTGTAGGAGAATTCACTCAACCTCACGGGAAATTTCGTGCAAAGTCCGGGAGTGCTCTTTTTGTTGATTTAAAATTTAAAAAAACATGACTCAATTAATATCTTTTTAAAATCCTTAAAAAGTCGCCACATAGATTTCACAAAACAGAAACAACCTCAGCGGCGCTGAGTTGAACAACCTGTAGGACGGAGTAAGAAATTTCTTGATTTTTCCATAAATCTTTATTGAAGCTGCCTTTATCCAGTCGAAAAAAAGCGACAGACGGTAACCTTGATGACCGCTTGGCACGGATTCCAAGCCTATGACGGCAGCACCGGAACGCCTGCGAGGCAGCAGGATGCAATCCAAGTAGGCTCGCAAAGAACTCTCCTGCAACCACCGAACCCAGAAGAATTCTGGCATCCACAATCAACCACATGGCATGCCTGCAACATGCCCTGATGCACCCCGGGCGTAGTATCAAAGCCGACCTCAGGGTACCCCCACGAACCTTTAGCGGGTGCCGTTGAGCGGCAGTGCGCAGTGCAACGCCTGCCCCCTCCATTTCTCACAAAAACAATAAATCGACCTTCGGGTCGCGGGAGATTTCTGTGCTCAAGAAAAGTGCGTTGGGCTGGCCAAAGATTGCCGGCCTTGGAATTGCGTTGGTGGTGGCCGGGCAGTTTTCCGGCTGGAACTTTGGTTTGGCGGCCGGTGGCTGGCTGAACATGCTGATCGCCACCTTGATGATGGCGCTGCTGTGCGGTGGGCTGGCGTTATGCGTGGCGGAATTGTCCACCGCATTGCCCAGCGCGGGTGGTGTGTTCGTGTATGCGCAAAGTGCGTTCGGGCCGTTCGTGGGTTACCTGGTCGGGGTGGCGTGCGCGCTGGCCTTGACCATCGGCACCGGGGCCGCGGCAACGTTCATTTGTGCCTATACCGAGTCGATATTCGGTCTTGGCGGCTGGCCGGTGAAGGTCGCCCTGTTTGCGGTGATCATTGGCATTCACCTGCGCGGCGTGGGCGAGGCCATGGGCCTGACGTTCATTGCCGGCGTGATTGCAGTCGTGGCCCTGTTGACGTTCGGCGTGGCCATGGCACCGCACGTGGAACTGGCCAACCTGCTGGTGTTGCCGGCCAATGTCGCTACTCCCGTCAGCCCCGGCGGCATCTTCGCCTGCGTGCCGTTCGCGATCTGGCTGTTCATCACCGTCGAGCAGACCGGGTCGGCAGCGGAAGAAGCTGCAAACCCTGGCCGCAGCATGCCCCGTGGCATTCTGGCGGCCATTGGCACGTTGTTGGTCACCGCACTGGTGGTACTGGTCTGCGCACCGGGCGCCGGCGGTGTTGAACTGGTGGGCTCGGCGGACGACCCGCTGTACGCCGCGATGTCCAGCAACAGTGCGTTCGGTGAAGGCTCGTGGCTGGCCAAGGTGATTGGCTGCGGCGGCGTGTTCGGCTTGATCGCCACCTTCTTCTCCCTGGTGTACGCAGCCTCCCGGCAATTGTTCGCGATGGCTCGCGACGGCTTGTTCCCGCAGTGGCTGGGCAAGACCGGCAAGCGCGGCACGCCGTATCCGGCACTGCTGCTGATCGGCGCCATCGGCTTGCCGTTGTCCGCGATCGATCCGGCCACGGTGATGCTCGCGGTCGTGCTGCTGCTCAATGTCTGCTACCTGTTCATCTTCGGCGCATACCTGCGCATCAAGCGCAGCCAGCCCGACCTGCCACGGCCATTCCGCCTGCTCGGCGGCAAGCTGGTCGCCTGGCTGGGCCTGGCCCTGACGCTGATGGTCGTCGCCGCCTGCTTCCAGCTCGACGTGAGCATGCTGATCGCCCTCGGCGTGACCTTTACCCTGTGCATTTTCAACTTCCTGCTGCGCACTCGCCGCACCGCCCCCATCGAGGTTCCAGACCATGCCTGAACAAACCCTTTTGCAACGCCGTCACCGCGTACTCGGCAGCGCCTCGCCGCTGTTCTACGACAAGCCCTTGCACCTGGTGCGCGGCGAAGGCGTGTGGCTGTTCGACGTCGACGGTCGCCGCTACCTCGACGTCTACAACAACGTGCCTTGCGTCGGTCACTGCAATCCCCACGTGACCGACGCCATGCACCGCCAGGCCACCACGCTGAACATCCACACCCGCTACCTCGATGAACAAGTGGTGCGCTATGCCGAACGCTTGACCGCGACCTTCGGCCAACCGCTGGATACCGCGATGTTCACCTGCACCGGCACCGAGGCCAACGAACTGGCGCTGCGCCTGGCACGCTACGCCAGCGGCGGCACCGGCATTATCGTCAGCGATTACAACTATCACGGTAATTCCGCATCGCTGGCGCAGGTCACCACCGCCCTGCCCTCGCCGGAACCCTTCGCGGCCCATGCCCGCGCCGTGCCGATTCCGTGCCTGTACCGGGCACCGGCGGGCACCAGCGAGGCGCGACTGGCCGAGCAGTACGCAGCCAACATCGCGGCCGCCATCGCCTCGATGCAAGCCCAGGGCATTCGTCCCGCCGCGCTGCTGATCGACACCTTGTTCGCCAACGAAGGCTTGCCCCGGGTGCCGGCCAGTTTCGTTGCCAAGGCCGCCGAGTTGATTCGCGCCGCCGGTGGCCTGTTCATCGCCGATGAAGTGCAATCGGGTTTCGGCCGTACTGGCGATCACCTGTGGGGTCACCAGGCCCACGGCGTCGTGCCGGACATCGTCACCCTCGGCAAACCCATGGGCAACGGCTATCCGCTGGCCGGGTTGATCACCCACAAGGCGCTGGTCGAGTCGTTCGGGCGCAACGCCATGTACTTCAACACCTTCGGCGGCTCGCCCGTAGCAGCGGCGATCGGCATGGCGGTGCTGGACGAGATTGAACAAAAGCAGCTGCTGCAAAACGCACAAACCGTCGGCGCTTATGTGCAGCAGCGTTTGCAGGTACTGGCAGGCAAGCATTCGATCATCGGCGACGTGCGCGGCAAGGGCCTGTTCTTCGCCATGGAGTTGGTGCGCGATCACGCCAGCAAGGAACCGGCCGGACTGGAGGCGCGCAAGGTGGTCAACGACATGCGCGACAACGGCGTGCTGATCAGCAAGATCGGCGCCGGTGACAACATACTCAAGTTGCGCCCGCCGCTGGTGTTCAGCCGCGATCATGCCGACGTGTTCGTCGACACCCTGGACCACGCCCTGAGCGCGATTTGAGGCCCCTGCCATGACTGACTTCCACACGTTGAACCACGATCAGCAAGTCGTCCGATTACACGACCTGGCGCGCCATGCCCTGCGACACTGGGACGGCGACTTCGGCGACATCGAACTGGTGAAATTCCGCGAGAACGCGGTGTTCTCTGCCCGCCGCCACGACGGCCAGCGGGTGGCCCTGCGCATCCATCGCAACGGCTATCATTGCGAAGCGGCGTTGCGTTCCGAATTGCAATGGATGGAAGCCCTGGAAAGCGCCGGGATTACGGTGCCGCAGATCATCCGCGCCCGGGACCTGCGTCATTTAATCGAAGTGAGCCATGCCGACATCGGCGAACGCCATGTCGACATGCTCGCCTGGTTGCCGGGCACCACCGCCGGCACCTCAGAGGCCGGGGTACAGGCCGATACCGACATCGACTTCCTGTTTGCCGAGGCTGGGGCGCTTGCGGCGCGCATTCATGTGCATTCGACAGAGTGGCAGCAGCCGGACGAGTTTGTCCGGCACGCCTGGGATGAGGAAGGCTTGATCGGCGCCAATCCGTTCTGGGGGCGCTTCTGGGAGCTGCAACAGCTGAGCGATGAACAACGCGACCTGTTGCAGCAAGCCCGGCGTGCGGCGCGCAAGGACCTGCGCCAATACGGCCGGCACCTGGGTAACTTCGGCATGATCCACGCCGACCTCGTCCCGGAAAACCTGCTGATCGAAGGCCCGCGCCTGCGCTTGATCGACTTCGATGACGCGGGGTTCGGCTGGCATATGTTCGAGCTGGCGACCGCGCTGTATTTCTGCGTGGATGATCCGCGCTATGAGCACATCAAAGCGGCGCTGCTGGAGGGGTATCACAGGGTCAAACCCTTGACCGAGGCGGATCGCAAGACGCTGGCGTTGTTCCTGATGCTGCGTGGTACCACGTACCTGGGCTGGATTCACACCCGCCAGGGCACGCCGACGGCGCTTGAAATGGCGCCGATGTTGATAGAGCGCGCGTGCGGGTTGGCGCGCGAATATCTCCACCAGTAACAGCCCCCCCGCTGATCGTTCCCACGCTCTGCGTGGGAATGCCTCAACGGACGCTCTGCGTTCGGCTCTGGAAGGGACGCAGAGCGTCCCGGGCTGCATTCCCACGCGGAGCGTGGGAACGATCAATTGTCAGCAATGCGCGCCAGCGTGTTCCAGGCGATGGAACAACCGGTTGAAATACACCAGGCTATCGCGCGGTTCGCGCACGCCCACCTTGTCCAGCTCCACGAACATCACCGAGTGCGAGCCCACTTCCTTGCACTCGGTGATACGCCCTTCCAGCTGCACCAGAGCATCACGCAGCACCGGCACATCGGCGGCGCCGTCGTCCCACAGGTCCCAGGCAAAACGCTCGGCCATCGGCACCTGGGTCATGCCGGCGAAGTGACGGGCCAGTTCTTCCTGTTCGCCACACAGCACGTTGACGCACAGGCGGCCATTGCTGCGGAAAACGTCGTGGGTGGCGCTGTTGCGGTTGACGCACACCAGTACCGTGGGCGGCGAGTCGGTCACCGAGCACACGGCGCTGGCAGTGATGCCGCAGCGCCCGCCCGGGCCGTTGGTGGTGATGATGTTCACCGCAGCAGGCAGCTGCGCCATGGCGTTGCGAAAGTCGATTTGCTGCTGGCTCAGGTCGGCCATGTCGATGCCCCTTCCTTCAGGAGGACCGCTCTGAAGCGGCCCGTAGGTGATGGAACAAGACTAAGGCTGTGGGCACGGCGCAACCATTCCTGCGATCCCCATGGCGAGGTTAGGTTTCCGCTAGTCGACTAGGTGGTTTCTTTATCGCAAGGGCCCGCGACAGTGGGTATCCTGCTTACAGGCTGGACAAAACACAGCCGATGCGTGCCGCGCGTTCGCGTGCGAAAACAATAATTAGAAATTTCGTGGCAGCCCCTGATGGAAACCCGCAAACCGATTGTTTACATCGTTGACGACGACAAAGACCTGCGCACCTCGCTGGCCTGGCTGCTGGAGTCGGTCAGCGTGCAGGCGCAGTGCTTCGCTGGCGCCGAAGAGTTCCTCAGCCAGTACGACCCCAGGCAGCCCGCCTGCCTGGTGCTGGATGTGCGCATGCCGGAAACCAGCGGTTTCCAGCTGCAGGAGATCCTCAACCAGCGCGGCAGCACCTTGCCGACCATTTTCGTCTCGGCCCATGGCGACATTCCGATGTCGGTCACGGCGATGAAGAACGGCGCCCTGGACTTCGTCGAGAAGCCCTACAACCCGCAGCAGATGATCGACCGCATCCAGGCCGCGCTCAAGACCGCCGTGCACGCCCAGGCCGATCAGCAGCAGCGCCAGAACCTGCAGGGCAAGCTGGCGCTGCTGACCAGCCGCGAGCGTGAAGTGTTGATGCTGGTGATCGATGGCAAGGCCAGCAAGGTGATCGCCCGGGAGCTCAACATCAGCGTGAAGACCGTTGACGTGCACCGCACCAAGATCAAGGAAAAGATGGGCGTGAGCAGCATTGCCATGCTGGTGCGCGAGGTGTTGCACCTGCCGGTGGACGAGCCGGCGCGGCATTGATCTACACCCCGGCGCCGCCTTCTGTAGGAGCCGGCTTGCTGGCGAAGGCGTCGGATCAGTCACCGAAGATGTTGGATGACCCACCGCTATCGCTGGCAAGCCAGCTCCTACAGGGGATGTGTTGTATCAGTGCTGGCTATAGCGCTTGCGATAAGCACCCGGCGACACGCCAAAACGCGATTTGAACGCCGACGAGAAGTAGCTGGAATCGGAAAAACCCCAGGCGTAACACAGCGCCGACAGCTTCTGTTCGACATCGGCCCGGCGCAGGTTTTCCGCGCAGAAGTCCAGGCGCCGGTGCTTGATGTATTGCGCCACCACCAGGCCGCGCTTGGAGAACATCCGGTACAGGCCGCGCACGGAAATCCCCACCTCGCGGGCGATCAGTTCAGGGCACAGTTCTTCGTCGCTCAGGTGCGCGTCGATGAAGGCGATGATCTTGCGGAACTGCCGCTCATGGGGATCGGCAACGCTGTCACGGGCGCTGATCCCCGGCAGCAGCAGGCTGGCCAGGGCGTCGAGCACGGCCTCGCTTTCCTGCATGTCCAGCCCTTCCTGCTGGCGAGTTTCCAGTATGAGCTTGTTGGCCATCGCGGCCAGAGGGCTGTTGGCGCCGATGCGCGTGGCGCAGTTCACCGCATTGAAGTGCGAACCCCGCTCCACCACCTGACGCGGCAGAATCAGCGACAGTTGGCGCGAGTCATCGTTGTAGGTCATGTCGCTCGGACGGCTGGCGTCGATCAGGGCGATGTCGCCACAGCCCAGTCGCGTGCGGTTGTCGCCCTGTTCAAGGTGCGAGCTGCCGCGCAGCTGGAACACCGCGTAATAGTGGCCGTCGCTGCTGGTGCTGACGTCCTTGCTGGTGCGATACAGATGCACATGCGCCATGTCGACCACACTGAGGTTGATCGCGCCGCTGCGAAATTCCGTCAGTTGGCCGTAGAAGTCGCTGTCCAGCGCCCTGGCGTCAAAACGCCCGCAGGCCTGGTTCACCTGGCTCAACCAACTTTCGAACGCCTCATTGCGCACCGTCGATGCTGTAGTCATGTCCGCAAAG
This sequence comes from Pseudomonas sp. V98_8, assembly GCF_029967975.1. NCBI lineage: Bacteria > Pseudomonadati > Pseudomonadota > Gammaproteobacteria > Pseudomonadales > Pseudomonadaceae > Pseudomonas > Pseudomonas sp. V98_8. The sequence continues at coordinate 33,008 of NZ_JASCAE010000029.1, read as the reverse complement.
CCTCACAGTTTTGTTGTTATTCTCGACCGCTTCGCCGAGCGGTTCGGTAAATAGTGTTTCGTACTCCAGCCATCCCCTCCCTTGGCGGCCGCCGGGCCTCATTCAACAGACTCCGGCGTCGGCTTTCCAGCGTGCAAAGCGATTAAATGTCCAATACCAGACGAGCGGAAAGTGCCCGTGAAACGCAGGCGCAAATCTGCTGGTTGGAGGCCTTTTCCTTGTTGGAAAGGCAGTTGTCGCGGTGCTCCGGCACGCCTTCCAGCACTTCGACGATGCAGGTGCCGCAGATGCCTTCGCGGCACTCGGTGTCGATGTCGCAACCGTGGGCCTGCAAGACGTCCACCAGGCTGGTGTTGGCCGGCACTTGCAGCACTACGCCGGAACTGGCCAGCTGCACTTCGAAACTGCCGGCCGGAGCGCTGTTGGCCGCCGGATCCGCAGCGAAGTGTTCAAGGTGAATGGCCTCATCGGCGCGACTGCGCGAAGCCACTTCCACCACTTTGTTCATGAACGGTGCCGGGCCGCAGGTGTAGACGTGGGCCGTCGGGTTGGCGCGATCCAGGCATGCGCTCAACGCAGCGTCCAGATCGCCCGGTTCGACGCCGTAGTGGAACTCTACGTGATCGGCGAAATGCGTTGCCAGCAGTTCGGTAAACGCGGCGTACTGCGCCGAGCGGGCGAAGTAATGCAGGCGATACGGCTGACCGCTTTCCGCCAGTCGATAGGCCATGCTCAACAGGGGCGTCACGCCAATGCCGGCGGCGAACAGCACATGTTCGCGGGCATCCGGATCGAGGCGGAACAGGTTGCGCGGCGCGCCCATTTCCAGCTCCATCCCCTCTTGCACTTGCTCATGCAAGGCCTGCGAACCACCGCGCGACTGCGGCTCTTTTTTCACCGCCACCAGGTAGGCGCGGCGATCCTGTGGGGGGCTGCACAGCGAGTACTGGCGGGTCACCCCGGTCGGCCCGGTCAGGTCGACGTGGGCACCCGGTTCATAGGTGTCGAGCGGCTGGCCGTCACTGCGCACGAGGCGAAAGGAACGGATATCCTGCGCTTCTTCGACGATCCTTTCGATTTTCACCTTCATCATGGCATCACCTGAATACTGTTATTTTGGGTACTGCATCCTGTAGGAGCGAGCATGCTCGCGATGAACCTGAGGTCGCCACGGGGTGTCAGGTTTCCCGTGTCATCGTTGACGACCATCGCGAGCGTGCTCGCTCCTACAGGGGGCATTTTTCTGTGGCTTAGCGCATGAACAGGCCGCCGTTGACGTCCAGGCACGCGCCGGTGACGGACGTTGCGTTGTCGGCGATCAACAACAGCACGCTGTCGGCGATGAACGCCGGGTCGCCGAGGGTGCCGGCCGGGATCATTTTCAGGATCTGTTCCAGACGCTCCGGGGCCACGGTTTCACGCACGACCGGCAAGTCCAGCGGACCTGGCGAAATGCTGTTGACCGTCACCCCTTGCGGCGCCAGTTCACGGGCAAAGACTTTGGTCAGCGTCGCCACGCCGCCCTTGGCCGCGGCGTAATGCGCGCCGGTGGCGGTGCCGCCGTTCTGCCCGGCCAGGGAAGCGATGTTGACGATGCGACCAAAGCCGCGCTCGGCGAAGTGCGCACCGAACACCTGGCAGGCGACGAAGGTGCCGCGCAGGTTGATCGCCATCGAGTCATCGAACTCTTCGGGCGTGATGTCCATCAGCGCCGCGACTTTCGACACCCCGGCGTTGTTCACCAGGATGTCGCAGCCGCCCCAGTGCTCGACCAGCACGTCGCGGGCATGCTGGAAATCAGTCTTGCTGCGTACATCCAGCTCAATGGCGATAGCGCTGGCACCGCTGGCATCCAGTTCGGCAGCCAGTCGCCGCACGCCATCGAGGCGCACATCGGCCAGGGCGACGCGATAACCCGCCCCGTGCAGACGGCGGGCGATGCACTCGCCCAGTCCGCGCGAGGCACCTGTTACAAGGGCTACTCGACTCATGATGTTGCCCTCAAAGGAGGAAGCCGAGCGCGCTCAGGCTGTCGGTGGAGTTGATCAGCCGTACCACTTTGCGCTCCAGGGTCGGCACGCCATCGGTGAAGCGGATGCGGTGGTTCAGGTCGGCCACGAACGGTGTGTGCACGCCGCGTTTGTAGGCGTACAGCAGCTGCGCCGAGTTGACTTCGACGATGTCGCCGGCGGCTTCGACCAGGCGGAAACGCGAGACCGTGCGAATGGTTTTCGCCGCATCCACCGCCGACGGCGAGTAACCGGCGGTCAGGCGTTCGATGCGCAGCTCACGCATGCGTGCGTCGTCGTAGGCGTAGTTCAGCGTCGCCTCGAAGTCTTCGGTGTCCGGGTCGATCGGCACGATGTACTTGCCGCTTTCGCTCCACAAGGTCGCCCACTCGGCATAGTGCTTGTGGTCGAGCAGCTCGGCTTCGCGCCAGATGAATTCGATAGCCTGGGCCAGCGGGCCGGAAAAACCGTTCAGGGTGTCGTGATTGCTCATTGGCTCATCATCCTTTTCCACATGTCGTAGGCTCCGCGCATGCCGCCCTCGTCGGTGGCGTGGCTGACCTTGTCGCCGTTTTCAGCGGTGATTTCGCGGTTCAGGCCGCGGTTGACCAGGATTGGCGCATCGACGCCGGCGTACGAGCCACGCTGCACGCGGTCCCAGGCTTCGGCATCGTCAGGGCTGCCGAAACCGAACGGGCCCTGGAAGTGTTCGTGAATGCGCATGCGTTCGCGGTTGGCGATTTCCGGGCCGCCGTCCATGCCCAGGGCAACGTGACGGATCTCGGTTTCAGTGACCGATACCGGACGCAGCACGCGAAAGAACGACATCGACATGGCCACGTTGGGGAACAGGTTCAGGTTGAAACCGGCGCCGTGCAGCGAGCGCACGATGCGACGCACCTGATCGGCCGGCAGGGTCTTCGACAGTTCTTCGGTGACGTGGGCGAAACGCTCTTGCAATTGTTCGGTGCCGTCGTCGTGATCGAGGTCGACGTGCTCCGGCACCATCACCATCACGCTGTGGCCGTTGCCCAGGGAGTGAGTGACGGCCTGCTCGTCGGTCATGAACGACAGCATCTCCGAGGTTTCTTCATCCACCGACGACATGAACGACTTGTGCACGATCGGGAAGTGGTAACCGTCAGTGGTGTTTTCCAGCTGGATCTTCCAGTTGCCCTTGAAGCTGAACTTGTGTTCGCCCTGGGTCTTGATCGGGTAACCGGCGCCCTGCTTCATGAACAGGTCCATCCAGTGTTTGGCGCCACCGAGGAAATCTTCCAGCGGTTCGATCTGGTCGTTGTAGCTGGCGAAGATCATCCCGGCGTAGCTCTCGACGCGCAGGCTGGTCAGCGGCAGTTCGGATTTTTCCAGGATGCCTTCATAACCATCCGGATACGGCAGCGCACGCAGCTTGCCGTCCAGGCCGTAGGACCAGCTGTGGTACGGGCAGGTGAAACCGGTAGCGTTGCCCTTGTGCTTTTCACACACGGTGGCACCGCGGTGCCGGCAACGGTTTTCCAGCACGTTGATGTTGTTCTTCTTGTCGCGAACGACGATCACCGGGCGACGGCCAATGGTAGCGGTCTTGAAGTCGCCGCTGTTGCGCACTTCGCTTTCGTGGGCGACCCACACCCAGGTGCGGTAGAAAATTTTCTCGAGCTCGGCTTCGAACAGCGCCGGGTCGTTGTACAGCGAGACGTCGACGCGGTCATGCTGGACCAGGTCTTCGGGGCTTTTCGACGTTGCGATCAGCCGGTATTCATGAGTGCTCATGCGGTTCTCCTCATGGCTTCTTGTTAGATTTAAAGGGTTGAGGCTTGCAGTTGCGCACCAAAGGCGCAGACCAGTTCGTCCTGACCTTTGCGACCGACAATCTGCAGGCCGACTTTCAGCCCGCCGCAATCGAGTTCCACCGGTACCGTCAGCGCCGGATGGCCACTGAGGTTGAAAGGACGCGCCAGCGGGGTCATGCCGGCCACGGCCTTACTGGCGCTACGCGCTTCGCTCAGCGTGGGTGGGAGGCTCGGCAGTGTCGGCAACAGCAGCACGGCGAAGTCTTCCAGCGCTGCATCCACTTGTTGGGTAAAGCGAGTACGCACGATTTCGGCCTCTGCGAGCTCTTCACGAGTAGTGCGGCTGGCTGCGAGCAGACGGGTTTCCACATCGGCGCCGATCAGGCCCTTGCCGGTCAGGTGGCCGAACGCTGCCCAGTTTTCGAAATTGATCACGGTCAGGCCGGCGGCGAACGCCGCTTCGAATTCGCTCAATTTCAGGTGGCTGCGGCGCCAGCCCGCGCGGTCGGCAGCAGCACCGAGGCTGGCCTGCAGGTGCGCGTCGCAGGCCACGTCGAGGAAGCCGACTTTGGCGCCGTCACCTGGCAAACCTTGCAGGTTGAAACCTGGGCAAATCACCTGCATGGCGGCGATCAGGTCGTCCATGGTCCTGGCGAACGGCCCCACGCAATCGAGGCTGGAGGCCAGCGGATGCGCGCCGATACGACTGACACGGCCGTAGGTCGGCTTGAGCCCGGCAACCCCGCAGCACGCAGCAGGGACTCGCACCGAACCACCGGTGTCGGTGCCGATCGCGATGTCCGCCAGGCCCGCCGCGACGGCAGAAGCCGAGCCGCTGGAGGAACCGCCGGGCACCCGATCAGGTGCTTGAGGATTCACCGGCGTGCCAGTCCAGTCGTTGATGCCGGTAACACCAAACGCCAGCTCATGCAGGTTGGTCTTGCCGACGATCTGCCAACCCGCGTTGAGAATCGCGTCCACCACTTCGGCGTTTTTCGTCGCCGCCGGTGCGTCGGCGAAGGCGCGGCTACCGGAGCGGGTCGGATAACCGGCGATGTCGATGGAGTCCTTGATGGCTACGCGCTTGCCATTGCCACCGAGGAGAAATTCGCTGATGAAAGTACTCATGCACCCTTCTCCTCTTTGTACAAATAAGTGCTGAACAAGCGTTGCGTGCGAAAATGCGCGATCCGCCAGACGCCGTCGACACAGCGGAAATCGATGTTCAGGCGAGTGCCGAACAGTTCGCTGCGCTGATCGGCGTAGGTGGAAATCTGCTGCATGATCCACTGCCCCTGCGCCGTGCTGCCGTCGACCACGATCGACTCGCTGGTGAGGTAATGCAGGTTCAACTGGAAGTGATCCGACGGCGGCAGGTAACCGCCGACAAACGCCGCCACGGCCTCGCGTCCACGATGCTGGCCGAAGGTCTGCGCGGTCTCGCGCCCCACGCCTTCCCAGATCGCATCGACGCAGAACAGCTCCGCCAGTTCGCTGACCTGGGTCGGCGCCCGCGGCACGTCGCAGAGGTCCATGTAGCGCGCCATCAAGCGACGCACAGCGCTTTCCCCTTCGAGCGTCGCCAGACGCAGCAGCAAGGCCTCGTCCATGGCTTACACCCTGGCCGCGTCAGGGATGGTCAGCGGACGACCGATGCGCGCTTCGACCTTGGCGTAGCGCCACAGGCTGTATTCGTTCACAGGCGTTGTGCGGAACAGGTTGCAGGCGTCGATCACCGACTGGTGGCAGTCGACGTCGGCCATGATGTACACGGTCCAGGGCGAGGTGGTCGACGGGCCGACCATCAAGCGGTCGTCATCCATGGCTCCGAGCACGGTGATGCCGGGCATCGCGCCGAGATCCGCCATCATCCGGCTGAAGCCCTTCCATACGCTCAGGCCTTCGCCGGTAGGCAGGTCGAAAAAGTTCTGGGTGATGCCGATGCAGAAGACGACGCGCAACGGTTCTTGAGTGGTTTGAGTCATGTGTGTTGATCCTTGTAAATGAAGCTCTGAAATAAAGTGTTCAGATGTAGCCCGGGAACGGCGCAACGCCGAGGAACACCGAACCGGCGCCGTCATACAGTCCTTCGCTGAGGAACGCGTGCTGGGTCACCACCATCGAGTCGCGCAGGTAACGCTGCAGCGGATGGCGCAGGTAAATGGCGGTGGTACCGGCCAGGCCGTAGGCGCTCTGCACCACCTCGGCGCCGGCCTGGGACACGTGAATGGCGGACAAGCGCAACAGGCTGGTCTGCTCCGGGGTGACCGGATTGCCGGCGAGGATCGAGTGCCATACCTGTTCGGTCGCGCTGTAGAAGAAGCCGCGAGCGGCGCTGAGCTTGGCTTCGGCCTTGGCGATTTCGATGCGCACATAAGCGCGGTCGGACAGTTTCGGCGCACCGGTGATGCCACCGCCACCCGCCATGCGACTGATTTCATCGAGGGCAGCGCGGGCAAGGCCCAGGTTGACCACCGCCAGCACTTGCGCGGCGTAGGCAATCGAGGGATAGCGGAACAGCGGCTCGTCGATGGTCGCGACACCGCCACGGATGAAGGTCCAGCGCTCGTCGACGCGCTTGTCGGACACCCGCAGGTCGTGGCTGCCGGTGCCTTTGAGGCCGACTACGTCCCAGTTCTCGATGATCTCTACCTGCTCCGGGCGGAACACGGCGGTGCGCGGCTTGCCGCCTGCAGCACCGATGCCCACGCCCAGCAAGTCCGCGCCCTTGCAGCCGCTGGCAAATTTCCAGGTGCCGTTGACCTGATAGCCGCCCTCTACCGACTCGGCCGGTTGCAGTGGAAACAGGCCGCCGGCGAACACCAGGTCCGGGCTATCGGCATAGAGTTCAGCCAGGGTTTCGCGTGGCAACGCCGCGAGGTAGACACCGGCACTGCCAAAACTGGCCACCCAGCCAGCGGAGCCGTCGGCTTCGGAGATGCGTTCGATCATGTGCAGAAACTTCGCCGGCGCCAGGGCGTCGCCGCCGTAGCATTTCGGCGTGGCGGCGCGGTAGATGCCCACCTGCTTGAAGCGTTCGATCATGTCCCGTGGCACATGGGAAACGCTGTCGAATTCGTTGCGACGTTGGCGCACTTCTTCCAGCACCTGCGCAAAGGCCGGGCTGTCGACGACATTCTCGTCAACACCGATCGGTGCGTCTTGTTGCACGACCGCTGAACGCAGCATGGGCTTTCTCCGTTTTGCTTATTGTTAGTGGGGGCCACACCGCACCGCTGTCTGTAGGAGCTGCCGAAGGCTGCGATCTTTTGATTTTGTTTTTGGATCAAGATCAAAAGATCGCAGCCTTCGGCAGCTCCTACAGATAAAGGCGTGGTCACCCTTGCATTGCGGTCCAGTGTAAAAACCGGATGCCGGCGCAACTATTGGTGCGTGCAGCCCCCCGCCTAAAGAAATCCCCTAGATCCACACCGGTTACCTCTGAGCGCATGCCGCTGTGCGAGCAGGTATAAAACGCCATACTGCAAATCTCTGCCGCCAGGGGCCGTGTGATGTACCAGCCAAAACCGAACGACTTCCATGCGCTGATCGAAGCCATGCCGCTGTGCATCATTCTTCACGATGCGCAGACCAAGGAAATTCTCTGGGCCAACGCTGCCGCCCTGGCGGCGCTGGGTTTTACCCTGGAGGAACTGACGCCGCTCAAGGCCCCGGACATGACCCGCGACGCACCGAAGTACCGGCGCTCGGTGGGCCTGCGCTGGCTGGAAGGTGCTGCGCGCACCGGCCAGGGCGCCATCGAGTGGTGCTATCGCTCCAAGCAAGGGGTGGAAATTCTTTCCGAGGCCGTGGCGACCCTGGTGCACCTGGACGGTCGGGATGTGTTGATGGTGCAGTTCCGCGACATCTCCAAAGAGGACAAGGTCAAGCGTGACCTCAAGCGTTTCGAAAGCCGGCTCAAGGCCTTCATGCAGGATCTGGCCGAAGGTGTGGCGGTACTCGGTCCCGAGGGCGATATCGGTTTTATCAGCGACTCCGGCGCGCACTTGCTCGGCAGTGAAGTCCACCCGTTGATGGGCCAGAACTTCCTGGCCTGGTGCGACGAGGCCTCGCGCCAGCGGCTGCTGCAAAAATTCGCCCATGAGACGCCGGAACACACGCCCTTCAACGTGCATTACCAAGTGCGGCGGCGGGACGGGGAATGGCGCTGGCATGACGCAACGTGCCGTTATATAGAGATTGAAGATGACCTGGTCGGCCATCTGCTGCTGTTCCGCGACGTCACCGAGCAGGTGCAGGCCGAAGACGCGCGGCGGGTCAGCGAGCAGAAACTCGAATACCTGGCGCGCTACAACGCCATGGGTGAAATGGCCGTGGCCATCGCCCATGAACTGAGCCAACCGCTGGCCGCCACGCGCAACTTCATCGAGGGCGCGGTGATTCGCCTGGGCAATGCAGCTGACGCCGATCAAGGCGTCACCTGGGGTTTGCAGAGCGCTGTGCGGCAGATCGAGCACGCCTCGGTGATCATCAAGAGCGTGCGCGATTACGTCGTTAAACTGGAGCAAAGCGAAGAGCTGATCGACCTCAACGAACTGCTGCGCGAAACCCGCTACTTCATCAGCCTGCGGGCCGACCCGAGCCAGGTGCGCGTGGAAGTCGTGACCTCGCCCGCGCCGCTGCAGGTGAGTTGCGAGAAGGTATTGATCGGCCAGGTGATCCTCAACCTGGCGTTCAATGCGATCGAAGAAATGGCCGACCTGCCGCTCGAACGTCGGATTCTGCGCATTCATGCCAGCGCCGCCGACGGCGTTGCGCTGGTGCGCATCGAGGACAACGGCCGCGGCATCCAGGCCGAGGCGCAAGAGAAGCTGTTCGACGGCTTCTTCTCGTCCAAGGTCAGCGGCAACGGCATTGGTCTGGCGCTGTGCAAGAACATCATCGGCCGTCACCGGGGCGATATCTGGGCGCAAAACCTGGAACCCTGTGGTGCGGTGTTCAGCTTTTCCCTCCCCCTGATCCCCCCCGCACTCTGATCCCCCCCGACACTGGCACAGATACACAAACACTTGGCAGGCAGGGCAATTCCCGCGATTGCCGGGCGAGGCACTATTCGATGGTCAGAATCTGCCCACTCACCCGCGATCCGCGTTACCAACATTTCAGGAAGTTCCCCTTATGCGAACAAACAGGATCTCCGTACAGTCAGCGCTAGGCCTGAGCCTGCTTGTACTCGGCTTGAACAGTGCCCGCGCGGATTTGCCCGCCGACACCGGCATCGGCCAGACCACCCTGGCCTTCCCCGCTGAACCGCACCGGGCATTCGTCGTCGATGTCGAGTTCGAAAGCTTCGTCGCCGGACGTGTCACCGTGGTCGACCCCGACCAGAAACGCGTGCTCGGCATGGTCCCGACCGGCTTTGCCGCGCCTTCGGCCCTGAGCCATGACGGCAAGCTGATCTACAGCGCCGACATCTGGTATTCGCGCGGCACCCGCGGCACCCGCACCGACGTGTTGACCGCGTGGGACAGTTCGACCCTGTCGCCGGCCTGGGAAGTATTGATCCCGAACAAGCGCGCCGAATCGCTGACCCAGCGCTACGGCCTGAAGACCAGCGGCGATGACCGTTTCGTCTACGTCTACAACTTCACCCCGTCGACCTCAGTCACTGTGGTCGACACCCAGACCAAAGCGGTTGCCTCGGAAATCGCGATTCCCGGTTGCGTGCTCAACTACCCGGTGGGCAAGCGTCGCTTCGCCTCGCTGTGCGGCGACGGCAGCCTGCAGGTGGTGACCCTCAACGATCAAGGCCAGGAAACCGCGCGCAACCGCACGCCGTTCTTTGACCCGAACGCGGAAAAACTGGTGGAGCGCGCGGTCAACGTCGGCGACACCTACTACTTCACCACCACTACCGGCACCGTGCGCGCCGTGGATTTCTCCGCTGACGCGCCGAAAATCCTGCCGAGCTGGTCGCTGGTCACCGACGAAGAGAAGAAAGCCGGTTGGGCCCCGGGCGGCTGGCAGCTGATGGCGGTCGCGCCGAAGCTGAACCGCTTGTACGTGCTGATGCACGACGCCCACGAACCGATGAAGTGGGAAGACCCGAGTCCCTTGATCTGGGCCTTCGATCTGAAGACTGGAAAGAAAATCGCCACCCTGGAAGCACCGGTACCGGTGTGGAGCATGCAGGCCACCGGCGACGACAAGCCACTGCTGCTGGGCACCGACGTTGAAGGCGGCTTGCAGATCTTCGACCTCAAGACCAACCAGCACACCGGCAGCATGGCCAAGGTCGCAAAAACCGCGACTCAGGTCATGAGCTACTAACAGAGATCCGGCCATGCAATCAGATCCGATCTTCATCATTGCCAGCGCCATCGCCATTGCGGTGCTGCTGGCCAGTGCCGCGACCCACAAGGTGCGAGCGCCAGCGCGCTTTCGCAAACAACTTGCCGATTATCAACTGCTGCCCGACGCGCTGGTGCGCCCGAGCGCGCGGTTGATCCCGCTGCTGGAACTGGCCATTGCGTTCGCGTTGCTGGTGCCGGTCAGCCGCCCCTGGGCAGCGTTGAGCGCGGCCAGCCTGCTGGCGCTGTACGCCACCGCCATCGGCATCAACCTGTGGCGTGGGCGTCGCGACATCGATTGCGGTTGTGCAGGGCCCGACCAGGCACAACCGCTGCGCCCTGTGCTGCTGCTGCGCAACAGCGTGCTGGTGGCGCTGGCATTGCTGGCAAGCGTAGCGCCGGTAGTGCGCGACATGACTGTGTTCGATGGCTTCGTGACCCTGGCTTCGGCCGCCGTCGCGCTGCTCATCTACGCCGCGGCCGATGGCCTGGCGGCGAACTCCCCTCTTCTGCTCAAATTGATTGGTAGGTAATCACAATGGAAGGCTTGATCGTTTCCAACGTTCTGCTCTGGGTATTGCTGGTGGCCGTGGCGTTCGTCGTCATGGGCCTGGTCCGTCAGATTGGCGTGTTGCACGGCCGTCTGGCCCCGGCCGGCGCGCTGATGATGGACAAAGGCGTGGCCGTCAACGAAGCCGCACCGCAAGTGACCGCTGCCGATCGTAATGGCCGCCCGGTGAACTTCGGTTATGCCGGCGAGAAATCGCAACTGCTGTTCTTCCTCTCGCCGACTTGCCCGATCTGCAAATCCCTGCTGCCGGCGATCAAATCCATCGCCAAGGAACAAGCCAGCACGCTGGACGTGGTGTTCGTCAGCGATGGCGACATGGACGCCCAGCAAGCGCTGATCCGCGAGCACAAACTCGAAGACGCCACTTATGTAGTCGGCCCGGAAGTGGGCATGACCTACCAGATCGGCAAGCTGCCGTACGCTGCCCTGATCGACAAGTCCGGCACCCTGCGCGCCAAAGGCCTGGTCAACTCCCGCGAGCACCTGGACAGTCTGTTCGAGGTCGAGCACCTCAAGCACGCGACGCTGCAGCAATATCTCAATGCGCAACCCCACGACCACGCTCATGACCATAGCCACGGCCATAGCCACTGATAAGGCAGGGAGACCTTCATGAAACTGCTGGATCTGTTATTCGAACGCTCCTCGCGCCGTGTTGCCGACACGACTTCGCGCCGCAAACTGCTGGCTCGCATGGGCTCGCTGATCGTCGCCGGTGCCGCCCTTCCCGTGCTGCTGCCGCTGGATCGCACCAGCAAGGCGCTGGCCGCCACTGACCCGAAAGCCGGTGATCCGGGTGATCCAAACAGCTGTGACTACTGGCGCTACTGCTCCATCGACGGCTTTCTGTGCAGCTGCTGCGGCGGTTCGGTGACGTCCTGCCCACCGGGCACCGAAGCCTCGCAAGTGACCTGGATCGGCACCTGCCGCAACCCGGCCGACGGCAAGGACTACATCATTTCGTACAACGACTGCTGCGGTAAACAAAGCTGCGCCCAGTGCGCCTGCACCCGTAACGACAGTGAAGAACCGGCCTACCGCCCGTTCAACAACAACGATGTGAACTGGTGCCTGGCCGCCAAGTCGCACATCTATCACTGCACCGTTTCGATCATCCGCGGCGTGGCGGTCTGACACGCACCACCGCCGGCTGCCCTGGCACCGGCATCGGTCCCCTGAAGGAGCGAGCATGCTCGCGAAAAATGTCCAGACAACGCGCACATCCAGACAGGGCGCGTAATCGTTGACGTCCATCGCGAGCATGCTCGCTCCTACAGGCCCCCCTCCAAGGAGACATCTGATGCGCAAGTTGCTGGTCCTCGGTCTCGTCTGCGCCCTGACCACCCCGCTCGCCCAGGCCCGGGCCATCCCCGACCCGACGCAGCGCCACGCGCCGGGCAACGAGGAACTGCAAAAGCCCATCGCCGAAGCCGGCTACAGCGTGGGCGTTAACTATCAGTTGCAATGCGCCGGTTGCCATCTGGGCAACGGCATGGGCTCTGCGGCCAATGACACCCCGAGAATGACGGGATTTGTCGGCAACTTCCTGAAAGTCCCGGGCGGCCGTGAATTCCTGGTGCGCGTGCCAGGCATGTCGCAATCGGCGTTGAACAACGCGCAGCTGGCCGACCTGCTCAACTGGCTGATGCGCGAGGATGGCATGGCCGGCAAAAGCCGACCCGCCGATTACCAGCCCTACAGTGCCGACGAAGTGGCGGCGTTGCGCGCCAAAACCATGCTCAACCTGCCAGGCACTCGCGCTGAACTAATCAGCAAGATGCGCGCCCAAGGCATCGCCATCGAAGACGGGATGAATAACTGACAGCGCTGCCCATGCGCTGCTCACCCATGCTTCCCTGCCCAGGCAATCCAGGTACTACCGATGGTCGTATCACCCTCCCAAAAGCAGGCCGCCCGGTGCCTGCGTGCATGCCGCAGACTAAACTTCGTCCATTGCGTGAATGAATCCACACTGCTGCTAAAGTGATAGCACGGGATGCCGCGTTCTCCCCAGCTTTGCGAATTTCGGTGGACGGTGGATTTCTCGACTATAAGTAGCTTGCCGTTGAGGCTAAAGCTCTGAAACGAAGGTGGTTTTGACCTGGATCGCGTTCGGGTTGGGCGCGAGGGGGCAGCAAAAATGGGATCTGATCATGATTTTTGAGCCGAGCAGTAGCCGTTCCGTACTCCAGCGAAGAAGCAGTACCAGTATCTTTATCCAGGCAGGCCTCGATAGCCTCGCTGTCACCGGTGTCGCGTGGTACCTGATTGTTTATCACATAGGTTTCATCACCCAGGCTTATGTGATCATGGTCCTGTTGCTGCTGGGGGCGCTTGCGGTCGTCTACGACCACTACGCGATTTATCGAAGCAATGTCGTGTTTGCCGTCAAGGCCTTCAAACTGTTCAAGGCGTGGACCGCCGCCTTTTGTTTTCTCGTCGCCATGGCCTTTCTTACGAAACAAAGCGAACAGTACTCACGCTTGCTGGTCGGTGAGTTGTTCGTCATCGGGTATTTTGCCCAACTGCTTTTGCACCTCGCGACCCGTGAACTGCAAAAAAAATTCCTGGCCCACCCCACCCAACGGGACAACGCGCTGATCATCGGCTCGGGAGAGCTGGCGGACTTCCTGCACCAGAAAATCAGCAACAATCCCTGGCTGGGTGAACGGGTAGTCGGCTCCGTGTTGATCGGGGCGGCCGACGACCGGGGCAAGGATGGTTCGGAAAACCCCAACCGCCTGGCGATACTGGGTCATATTTGCGATCTTGACGACCTGGTCGTCCAGCATTCGATCCGCACCGTCTACTTCGTCACGCCACTGGACGGCTCCCAGGTGATCAAGGATGTGTATCTGAAGCTGTTCGACAAGCACATCTCGGTCAACTGGGTGCCAGACATCTTTTCCCTGCGCTTGATCAACCACAGCGTTCGCGAGATCGCCGGCATTCCCGTGCTGACCTTGTCCGAGACGCCACTGATGGGCATGCGCCTGCTGCTCAAGAACCTTGAAGACCGCGTGCTGGCGTTTCTGCTTTTGCTGATTGCGGCGCCAGTGCTGGCCATCGTGGCCATTGCCATCAAGCTCGACAGCCCGGGGCCGGTATTCTTTCGCCAGCAACGGATGGGCTGGAGTGGCGGACCGTTTCGCATCTGGAAGTTCAGGAGCATGGTGGTCCATCAGCCCGAAGACGGTGTAGTCAAGCAAGCACAAAAGAATGATCCGCGCATGACCCGGGTCGGCGCCTTCATTCGACGCACCAGCCTGGATGAGCTACCGCAGTTGTTCAATGTACTGATGGGTGAAATGTCCCTGGTCGGGCCGCGTCCGCATGCCATCCAGCACGACGCGCAGTATTCACCCGACATCGCCGACTACTTTGCCCGCCACAACATCAAGCCAGGCATTACTGGCCTGGCTCAAGTGCGTGGCTATCGCGGTGAAACCAAAGACATCGAACAGATGATTCGCCGGGTGGATTCGGACATCGAATACATCAACAACTGGTCCCTGTGGCTCGACTTCGTCATCCTTGCCCGGACAGTGACGGCCTTCTCCGGCAAACATGCCTACTAGTCATACCTTGATTGCATGAGCCGCCCGGTAACGCTGACGACCAGCGTTACCGGGTTAAGCACGAGGCTGCAAAAGCATCAGGCCGGGAACAGGTCGAGGGTGCGCTCAACCTCATCGGGATCGATCCGGAAACCTTCGCCGTCGGGGGAGCCCACCACAAAACCGAAGTTTTGCCGGTCGCGATCCGTCAGGTATTTGAAGAAGCAGACGAAACGGTCAGGGGGTTGCAGGACCAGCAGTGAGCCGCCGGGTGCAAGGACATTGACGCCGTGTATGAGCTGACTGCCTTCGATGCCGATCACGGTCCTGGCGCCGGCACAAGCCGCGACGATGGTCGCCACATCGGATTTCGAGGGGTCGATGATGCGAAAGCCGCGGCGCTCGCGCAGACGTTCAGCCAACTCCAGTTCATTGCGCAACAAACGCAACTCACCCTTGTTGCCCCGCAGCACGAACACCCCTGGGTGAGAATTGACGTTGACATGGGACAACAACTTTTCCGACATTGCGCGAAAGCGCAGGTGCTTGTGGCGGTTCTGGCTGATGTCGTCAAAGATCACCAGTTCACGAAAAAAAGCGTTGCGCATACGCAGCGGATTCATGCCCAGCCACTTTTCATAACCGGGGGCGTGAAGTATCCCGTGCCGGGTTGCGCTGACTTCGGTTTCAGCGAGTTCCGTGGTCACCGGAACCCCGAGCTGGCTCGCCATGGGATAGGTGATGCAATCATCCACCATCCACGATCCAAACCACTTGTTGCCGCCCACGGTGCAATACATCGCGGCGCGATCGATTTCGTGTTCTATGCGAATCTTCGGCAACCAACCGGCCCTGGGCGATAACCAGGATTTGGCATCACCTTTGTAAAGCGCGCCGTCGATCAGCCAGGCGTCCTTGAGCAGAAAGGCGCGAGTCGGGCCGTGCTGCACGAGACCGTTGCCCTCCATGGTGCGACGGGGATGTTCGAAGGGATAAAACTGCCATCCCGTCACGCGTTCAAGCTGGTTGGGCAGGTAAAAAGCCGGGGGTGCAATCGATTCATCGGGGGGAGCCACGTTCCAGGTTTTCACCGCGACACTCTGCAGGTCCAGCGGTGCTTTCCTGGCAACTTTCTCCTTGAACATGTGTTTATACGCAGCAAAACTCCATTTCGCCCCAGCGCCGCTCACCAACATATTCGATTGCGACATAAGGATTACCACTCTAATGCGTTTAAATACAATTAGCGCTTGTCGTCCTTGTGCGCACTATCAAACTCCAGTCAATTACAAATGATATTTTCCATGACAGGCGGTGCCTTCAGATGACCGTATCGAGCGCGTAAAGTCTCGAGCAGTTGTTCCGGTGGCGCCTTGGCGCAATGAAGATAGACCTTGCTGAGACCGCCAAATCCCATTTCGCGATAGCGCTCGGCAATGTCCTCATCACTTTGCCCGTCCGGCAAACCCAGATGCAGGGTGAGTTTTTTACCCTCTACGGCAAACAAGGGTGTTTCCCAAAGAAATTGCGCGACGCCCACCTTGGGCAGCCGGACAAACAAATAGCCGTGGTTATTCAGGGTATCGACATCGCCGCCACGCCTTCTTTTCCATTCCAGCAAGCCGTCGTCCGGGCGCGCCAGGCAAGTGCCGATATCGTAATAATCAAAGCCGTTTTCCAGCGCCCATTCCAGCGCCATGAAGGTGGTGATCGAGTTGATTTCCCTAAGCTTTTTCGCATCCGAATAGACTGTTTCGGGGTAGCCGAAACGGATCGTGCTCCAGTAGCGCTTGCCCGCGCGGGTAATCACGCAGCCAAGGTGACAGGCGACCACCTCGTCTTCCAGCAGCACCAGGTCCAGGCGGCCGGCGGTTTTGGCCACCCTTCGCACCTCCTGCTGCTCAATCTGCGAAGCAGAAGTACCATGCCTTGCACTGGCATAGGGTTGCAGCATGCCTTGGTCGGCGCTTTCGATTTCATCGTCGTTCAACGCCTGTTTAAGGCGATAGCGCAAACGGTTCTTGCGAAGATTGCGCCGCAGCTCAGAGTTATATCTTGCGGTGATGTCCTCGATCGAGCGGCCCAGGGGAACTACGGCGCTGAGATATTGCGGCACACAGAGTGCGCCCGGCGTCGGTATTTCACTGACGAACACCGTTATGCCTGATTTATTCGCCTTAAGTTGCTGATTGGCTACCTGAGGTTCAGCACCCATGAGAACTTTCACGAATTCACGCTGTGCCTTACGCCCCATATAGAGAATGTCGTAAGGACTCTCTTCGCGCAGCTTGAACCTGACAAATTCCCAGCGCCAAAAACAGGCTCGACCGGCAATATCGCGCAGCCAGGCATGGGCTTTCCTCAGTTCAAAGCGTACCGACGGCGTAATCAACTGACGCAACAGTGCCTTTACATATTCTTTCATTTGGCATTAACACTAAATGATTAAGGAAGATTATTCGAAAGTTCGAATCAAGGAATAACGAACTGAATTCAGGCTTCAACACGATGGTGGCCGGCGTCAAACTTTCGTCGCCATACGCATCAAAGGCGAAACAAATCATTACCGCGTCAGCAAGTCGTCGCTTACATGAGCAGTAAAGATGCTACGCCGGAGTTTTGCAAGATATTACGGTGCCAAGCCTGTTCCTGCGGCACGCACCTCACCCCCGAGTCGGTACCGGGCAGGCAAGCGTTCTCAATATGAACAGAGGGTTACCGACCACATAACGGCTGAACAGCCGCTTGGGTTCACTGAGCAGCCTGAATACCCACTCGCAACCCAGGCCTCGCACCCATTGCGGAGCGCGACTCACCTTGCCGCCGAGAAAGTCCAGGATCGCCCCGCCACACACGATCAGGCAGGGCACGCCGCTGGCCGCCAGCCGGGCGGCAACGATTTCCTGCTTGGGCATGCCCATGCCCAACACCACCAGTTCCGGCTGATGTTGCCGGGCAAGTTCAAGGTAGGTCTGCACATCGTCGAAACCATGGTGGACAGACACGACATTGACTGCCAATGCCGTTTGGCAATGCTTTGCCGCATGGGCCAGGAAAGGCTCTTGCGTGCCCCATAACGCCACGCGCCGTCCTTTATAGGCCGACAGTAACTTGGGGATGAAGTCCGTGCCGTTCATGTTCAACCCCGGCTCCCTGCCCATTCGTCGAAACAGGATCGACATGCCGGAGCCATCGCGCAGCAACACGTCGGCGGCGGACAGTGCCTGGTAGTAGGCATCGTCCCTGGCAACCAGGTTCATCGCATGGGCGTTGACGAACCCGAGCACCGTTGCCCGTTGCGGCCAGGCCAATGCCTCGATCAAGCGCTGCTCTTGATCGCTATCGGCGATGACCTTGAGTGACTGGATGATCGTTTGCCAGTTGTGCTGCCAGGCTAATGCACGCATCAGGAGTCATCTCGCTTGGAGCGCACCCATTCAACCTGGCGTTTAACCAGGAAGCCCAGGTACAGGGGGATTTTCTTCAGTGCGTATAACGGTGCATACAGCAACGCGGAAAACGCGATGATGGCGCGACCGAACTGACTCCACGCCAGCAAGATGGTGATCATCAACATGACCACCCCCACCGATGCGATCAATGCCGGCAGCCACGCACCGAACAGCAGCAACACCAACCAGGACAGGACAAACGCCGCGCCCAACAACAACGTCAGCAACGCCAGTGGCGGCACCAATAGATCCAGGGTCATGGCCAGCAGGTTGAAGTTGCGTCGGGCAAGCGACTCCACCAGTAATTTGGGCGCGTCACCCAGGATCACGCCCAGGTGACCATGCTCCCAACGCGTACGCTGGGTCGTGAGGCCTTCGTCACTGCGGGGGAAATAGCTGGTCACCAGGGCATCGGGGCAAAACATCGGTGGCTTGCCGCTACGACAGAAATCCAGGCCCATTTTCAGGTCTTCGACAATGTGACCACTGGCAAGCGTGATCAAGGGCAGGTCCCGCCAGACGAACGCCATGCCCGTGCCCATCAGCTGACAGGGCAGCCCCAGCCGGGCCCAGCCTTGCGGTCGCACCCGATTTTTCACGCACCAGGCAAACTCGGCGATCTGCACCTTCAGCCCCGCACCCGCTGGCGCACGCATCAGGTCAAGCGCCTGGGTCGGCCGCCCCGAGTCGATGCACTGAATGGCCAGGCGTTCGATGAAGCCCTCGTTCACCTGGCAATCGGCATCGACAATGATCAGCACTTCCGGCGCATCGCTGGCCAGGTGACGCGCGCCAAAATCCAGTGCATAGCCCTTGCCACGCTGCTGGGCATTGCTGCGCTCCACCACCTCGGCGCCGGCCGCCCGCGCCATCGCGGCGGTGTCGTCCGAGCAGTTGTCGGCGACCACCAACAGGCGGTCGCCCTCCTGCAGTTGCGGGCGCAGGCAATTCAAGGTGGCCTGGATAATCGAGGACTCATTATGGGCCGGCACCAGCACCGCGACCCGAGGTCGCGGGCGTTGTGCGAGTGCTTGCGCACGCACCGGCAAGCCCGCCAGCAGCACCTGCACGAACAGCACCAGTACCGGCAGGAGGATGATCGCCAGCGGTACGCCGAGTAGCCAATTGAGGAATGTGATCATGCTTGCGCCTTGAACAGGTGAGCCAACTTGGTCGCTTCGGTATCGATATCATGGCGCTCCAGCACACGCTGATAAGCCGCTTCGCCCATGCGCTGCAACTGCTCGACCGGCTGCGCCAGGCAGTCCGCCAGCGCCACCGCCAACTCTTCCACCGCGCCCGCGGGAAACAGCCAGCCGTTCTCACCCTGGCGCACCAGCTCGGGAATGCCCGCCACATACGTGGTCAGCACCGGCCGGCGCAACGCCATGGCTTCCATGATGACCACCGGCAAGCCTTCGGCGAAGCTGGGCAACACCAGGGCCCGCGCGGCGAGAATTTCCATGCGCACCTGTTCGCTGCTGATCCAGCCGGTGATTCGCACACGCGATTGCAGGCCGTGCCGGGCAATCAATTCTTCGATCTGCGGGCGCATTTCGCCGTCGCCAGCCAGGACCAGCTCGAATGCCACGCCTTGTTCGGCCAAGCGGCGAGCGGCCTCCAGCAACAGCAATTGGCCCTTCTGCTCACACAGGCGCCCCACGCAAACCAACCGCGGCGCGGACGGCACCGCCACTGCGGGCACATCGTGAAAGGCCCGCTCCAGGCCACAATGCACAACCTTGACCCGAGCCCAATGCGCCGGGTCGACCCAGCGATACAACTGGCTGCGCCCATAGGCACTGATGGCCGCGACAAACGCCGAGCGCCGGACTTTCTCGCCCAGGTGAATGAACTGCGGTTTGTCGAACTCTTCCGGACCGTGCACGGTAAAACTGTACGTAGGCCCGCCCAGTGCGTTGGCCAGCATCACCACTTCGGTCGAGTTGGTGCCGAAATGGGCATGCACGTGCCGGGCACCGAACGCCTGCATCCAGGACAGCACGCGGCAAGCTTCGAGCAAATAGACCAGATGGTACGGCCAGGAACGATCGGCGCGCCGCCCCATGCGCAGCGCCAGCCAAAGCGTCGAAAAGAACCGCCGCGGTTGGGTACGCAGCACCTGCAGCGCAGGTCGCAGCAGCGCTTTGACGCCACCCGCCAGCACGTATTGGGTCTTGCTGCGTTCGGACTCGTCCTCGGCGTCCACCAATTCGGCATCCCAGCCTCGCAACGCGATGCGTTGGACCTCAAAGCCCTGGCGCTCCAGCGCCAGGATCTCGCGACGAATGAAGCTATGGCTGACCTTCGGGTATTGATTGATGAAATAAGCGATACGCATGGGCACCCGGCTTGAATGTCGTCGAAGTTGTTACTGCAGGTACCCCCACAGTAGTCCAGTAACCGGTCACGTCAATTCACTGCGTAGCTGCCTTTCAGCACCTGGTCGATCCTGGTGAAGGTATCGTCCAGCAGCTCATAGCGCCGGCGATACATGGCGCGTTTTTTTGAAGCAATGGTTTCCAGCGGCTTTCTGGACGAAGCCATGGGGATTTCAAAAAAGTCTTCGCGCGCAGACGGTGTCGCCCCGTGCTCAAGCCAGATCGAATCATAATTGGCGGCCAGCTCCTGGGCTTTGTGCGCACCAAAATACGGGTGGCGATGATGACGATAGACATCCCCTACCGCGTAGATTTTTCCGACGCCGATATGGCTGGCGATGTACTTGATCACTTCAATCAGAAAGCTCCTGGGTCGCAGGCCTTCGAAGTCCTTGGTGACATCCCGGTAGATGGCCAGCGATCTTTCGCTCTCGATGCCTTTATGGATGCCCTGCACGGCACCGATGAAAATGCACAGCTCACCCTCCGTGCAACACAAGGTGAAGGCGATCGAGGCAATGCGCAGATCGCCCTGGAACAAATTCAGCACCAACTCGCCTTCACGCATGAACCAGAACGGGCGGTCCAATACCAACGTGCAACCTTCGGACCACGCCGTCAGGTCGCTCAGGACCAGGCTGTCGTCGCGCCCGAACAGCAGTAATTGCGGGCAGCTTTTCGTGACCACCTCGTAATGCGAGGCCATCACGCCCAGTTTGTCCTGGGAGTTCCAGCTTTTGCTGATGTAGGGCCAGTGGATGACGCCCAGGCAATCGCCACCGAGTCTCTCGATGCCGGTATCGCCCAGCGCGTTGGACATGCGCCCGAAAAACAGATTCAACTCGGTCCAGTTCTTGCCCACCAATAGCACAAACTTCAGTTTGTTCTTCAATGCCCTCAGGGAATAGCCAGCGTGCACGGAGAAGACGCTTTTGACGATCATCCAATAGTCCATCGAAGTCTCACTTGTATTCGATCAATGCGGATTTGCCGGCACCGAACCTGTTCAAAAGAAACTTGACCTGCCCGAACATCTCGGGAAATTTGCCCAGCACGAGGAAGAACGCCAGTAACCAGTTTTGCCGCGCAGGGCCAGCGCCCCGCCGGGCCAGGCGCGCGACCTGCAGCGGATAGATCAACAGCAGCAGCAACCCGGGCCAGCCCAGCAGCAGCGTGGCAATGACCGTTGCCAGCGGTACGCCCAAGCCCCAGAACCAGGCCCGTCGCGACTCACGGCGCCAATGGCGCTCCGGTGCGCCGCCATGTAGAAACGCGCCCTCGGCGAAGGCATAGCCGCCACGCAAGGTGCGCCGCCACCATTGGCCGAAGCGGGTCATGCTCGCATCGTGCAAAGTCATTTCCGCAGGCAAGCGCCAGACCTTCCAGCCCTTGGCTCGCAGTCGCACGCAGAGCTCCGGTTCTTCCCCGGCAATCAGATCCGGGCGATACCCGCCCGCAGTAGCGAAGGCGTCCGCGCGCATCAGTGCATCGCCACCACAGGCGCTGGTCGCGCCAGTTGGCGTATCCCATTCGAGGTCGCACATCAGGTTATAAATGGAACGCTGCGGAAAACGTTCCCGGCGCCGCCCGCAAACCACCGCCACCTCAGGCCGGGCCTCAAGAAAGGCCTGTGCATGGGGTAGCCAACTGGCGACCACCTCGCAATCACCGTCGACGAACTGCACATGACGCATCGATGGCAACAGCCGTTGCAGCCGGGCGAAACCTTCATTGCGTGCACGTGCGGCCGTGAAGGCAATGCTCATGTCCAGTTCAACCACCTCGACACCAAGCCTTTGCGCCATCTGTACCGAACCGTCGGTGGAGCCCGAGTCGACATAGACGATCTGCTGCGCCGCACCGACCAGCGAAGCCAGGCAGCGCTCGAGTCGCTGGCCCTCATTGCGACCGATGACAACGACCCCAACCCCCGTCGTCACCGCGTTCATGAGCATTGCTCGGCATCGGCGAGCTTGCGCTGCTTGATGGTCGCCGGCACGCCGACCGCCACCGAATTGTCAGGCACATCGGTCAACACCACGGCATTGGCGCCGATCACCACATTGTTGCCGATGCGGATATTGCCCAGCACCTTGGCGCCGGTACCGATGTCGACGTTGTTGCCCATCACCGGGGCGATCGGCTCCTTCACGTTCTTGAGCCCGACGACTACGCCGTTGCGGATCCGGCAGTCATCGCCGAACTGCGCATAACCACTGATCACGATGCCGCCGAAATGATCGATGACGAAGTTGCGCCCGACCACCACCTCACACGGCAGCTCGATGCCCGTTACGATCTGCACCAGCTTGAACAGCACTTTGTAGATAAAGGACAGCAATTTGCGCAGCAGCGCCGGGCGCACGCCGTAGCGCCAGCGCCCGAAGCGATACACCAGCATCACCCAGAAACCCTGGGCGCCCCAATCACCCTCGTATGCTCGCAAGTCCGCACGTATGTTTTCGAACATGGACTGACCTACCGTGTGGGTTGGCTACCGAGTTTGGTTTTACGCAACAGTGCCCAGGTCACACGTGTGTGTTGCCAACACGCCTTGATGGCGGCCCGACCGCGACCTTTCAACAAAGCCTTGAGCCCCAGGATCAGGTCACACAGGCATACCAGCAGCATGTGCAAGGCCAACCCCGGCAAACCGTGATGCTTGCGGAAGTACAACAGCTCGCTTTCGATTTGCAGGGTCTGCAGCTGTCGGCCGTCCATGTTCAGTTTGTCGACCGACTTGGCACTTTCGCCCCCGATATGCACCACCGACGTATGGGGGTAGTAGACCACCTTCCAGCCCGCCTCCTTGACGCGCCGGCAGTGATCGACTTCCTCGTAGTAGAGGAAATAGCGCGGATCGAACAAGCCGACCTTGTCGATCACTTCACGGCGGATCAGGTAATAGCAGCCGGGTACCCAGTCACACTCGCGCACCGAGGCATGATCCCAGTCCAGGTCGTCGACCAGTTTCACCCAAGGGAAAAAGCGCTCAAGCCCGGCCGTCACGAGGAAGACATTCAGCGGCGTCGGAAAATAACGGCAGGACGGTTGCATCTCGCCGTCCCGACCGACCAGGCGTACACCGAGGATCCCACAATCGGGATGAGTCTCCATGTACTCCAGGGTCTTGGCCAAGGTGTCGTCGGACACAAACGCGTCGGTGTTGAGCAGCAACGCGTACTTGCCCTGCAGGTGTTCAACCAGCTGATTATTGGCCCGGCCAAAGCCGACATTGTCTTTATTGGCCAGCAATACGGCCTCGGGACAAATATCGCCCAGGCAATCGAGCGAGTTGTCCGCCGAAGCGTTGTCCACCACCAGGTAGCGTGCGTGGTCGGTACTCTTGGACTGGCGCAGCGCATTGAACATGGGCTGCAACAGACCCGCCGTGTTGTAGTTGACGACGAGCACATCCAGCGGCGCGCTACTCATTGGCTTTCTCGCCAAAGAAATACTGCGCCCTCATGGCCTTGAGCTTGGGCTCGTAGTCCGGGTCGAAGTGAGTGCCGCGCTGGCGGATGAGTTCCATCCACGGATAGGCTTCGCAACGTTCTTCGATTTTCTTGATCAGGTCTTCAACGGTGCAGAGCACCTTCGCCGGGTTCCCCCCCACCACGACACCGGGCGGAACATCCCGGGTGACCACGGCACCGGCGGCGACGATTGAGTTCGGACCGATTTTGCGGCCTGGCATGATGATGGACTGATAACCGATAAAACAGTTGTCGAATATATCGACCGCACCGACGGAGTCGAGCGTTTTACCGGCGCTGAGCTCGAATACGCCAATGAGCCCGTCGTGCCCGAATATCGTGCAGTCGGACAAGCCAACGTTGTTGCCGATGCGCAGCAGCGAAGGGTCGGGGATGTTGGCACCGGGATTGATCCATACGCCTTTGCCGACCGAATGTATGCCCCCCCAGCGCGCCAGGTAGTCCGCCCATTCATAGCCGGTGGGGTGGCAAAATCTCTTGAATAAACCCTTCCCCCGACCCGTTTTATTGACGTAGTAACGTATTGCACGCTTTGCTAGCCCAATCATCCTGTCAGCCTCACAAATTTCAGCGTTGACATCGGTACCAAGACCAGATGCACCATGGTTGTTGTTTTTGTGGCACCCCTAGTTGCTTGCTCTCCCTAAGGCTGTTTCACTCAAGAATACCTGCCTGCCGCAGGGCCCATTTGATGGTTGAGGTAATCCGCCAACCGCAGCGTCAGCTGCAACAGCGGCATGGTTGGATTGCTCGCGCCGGCCGTTGCAAACACACTGCTGCCAGCGACGTACAGGTTATGGGTGCCGAACACTTTGCTGTTCTCATCGACCACCCCGAATTCAGGGGAGCTGGCCATCCGCGTAGTGCCCATGTGATGGGCATGCGGCACGACTTTGAGCGGCAGGGAAACGTCATACACCGCTTCCTCCAACTTGACATAGCCAAGCCCTTCTTCGGCAAAACACTTTGCCACCTCCAGGCCGATGCTTTTTATGGTCTCCCTGTCTTCAGGGGCGAGCTCCCAATGGACGTTGGCCGTTCTCATCCCCAGGTCATCGTGTTCTTGCGTCAACGAGACGCGACTCTTGCGGTTGGGAAACTGCTCGATCATCGTGCCGAGCTCCCCGTCACCGGGACAGTTGAACTTGGTAATGAACTCGATCTTGTGCGCAATGCCTGCCTTGCACGCCAGGTTCTCGAAAAAACCCTTGACTGCCGCCATGCGCCCATAGGTTTCCACCGCCGACACCAAGGACGCGGTGACATTGCCTTTACCGGAATGATGCTCGATCACAAACGCATCCTTGGTATAGAACTGCCTGGCCTCCCGACTTTCACCCTCGTTGAGGATGAAGGTACCGAGGGCGATGTTCAGGTGTTCCATGAAGCATCGACCGACCAGGCCATCCTCGGTGATAACGCCGGCAGCGGCCAATGACTTGCTGTTGAGCAACTGCCTGGCATTTTCGATCGCACCGGTGGCCAGGATGAATTGCTTGGCCGAGACACGCTCTTGCTTGCGTTCGTAATCGGACACTACGACCGCGGTGATGCGGCCGGTGTTGCTGTCGAAATCCAGGTCGACGCAATTGCAGTTGATGAAGACGTCCAGGCCCTCGGTCTCCTCGAGTTCCTTGGCATACTTTTGTGCAAATCGGGTCGGCGGACTGAGCAGGAAACGGTCGGCTTCGAATTCGTCGCTGTTGAAGGCCGCGTTGACGGTCTTGAATCCCGAGTCCAGCGGCAAGTCCAGAATGGCCATGGCCGCGGGCAGATTGCGTTCCATCTCGGAAAACGCGATGGGCCAACCGGGCAAGTTTACCGGTGGGGACAGGGTAAAGTCGGAAGGCTCGAAGGGGCGGCAACGACCGGCCCAATGATTGGAGGTGCCACCCAGATAGCGCAGCCGGGTTTCTTCAGCGAAGACATCCAGCCCCGTGGAGGGACACTTGTAGAGGTTTTGCGAATACGCGGCATATTCGCGCCCCCCGCCCTCCAGAAGCACTACACGCCAGCCATTGCCAGCCAAACGCAAGGCCAGCGTAATGCCGGCCGGGCCTGCACCAACGATGCAGAAATCATAGTGATCGCGCAGGTCTTTCTGCGTTTGGTAGTCCTTGATCATATGTGCAGTTACCGGAAATGCGCGGCAGGTAATACCCACCCGTTGATCACGACAAACTCCGATTTCCCTGCAGTAGGCCGAACCCCACCCCCGGTAAATTTCATCGCCAGCCCCCCCAGGCTTAACAGGGCAAATGCCCGAATGAGTCCTCTGCGACTGATGACAGAGGTATTCAACACGCGTTCACTCATCACTCACGACTCCACTGGATCGAGATTTGCATCCGAGATTCAAAGGGTGCTTCAACGTCAAGAAAAACCGGTCAGGCGCTTAAATCGAACAGCCACTTGAAAACGACCAGCACCAGCTCCCCGCACAACGCCCCTACCACCAGCATAGGCAACACAATCAGCTCGCGCTTGATATCAAGAATACCCACGCGACGATTGACATACACAACCAACACCAAGGTCGGCAACGTATGCAGCGCGACGCCCCAGATCGCCCAATCGACCCCACCGAAAGCCAGTAACAGCGGGACCAGCACCCATAACGACACCACACGGATGATGTTGTCGATGGCCTGGTACTTGGTAAGTCCCAGGGCGATCCAGATTTGATTGGCCACGATGTAGCGCATCACGAAAAACGACGTCGAGAGCACGGCCATCATGTGGCCAGCCTGGGCGTAACGGTCGTCGTACAACACTTTGATGATGAGCGGACTGGTGACCCAGAGGAACCCGCAAAGAAACAGCAACGCAACGTCGACCATCATCTTGAAGCGGTAATACAACCTGCGCAGGCGCTCAAAGTCATTGGTTCTGGCGGCTTCGCCGAAGGCTGGCAGGGCCACGGCCCCGACCACTTTCAACACGCCGGTCTGCAAAGCGCCAAGAATCAGTACGGCAATCGAATACACACCCATTTCGAAGACTGTCATGCTGCCGCCGAAAATGATCCGGTCACCCTGCATGGACAGTACGCCCACGGCCGAAGACAACAGGATCCAGCGACCGAAGACCATCAGCTCGTGGAGTGCGGCGCGTTCCCAGCGCAGGCTGTTGGAGGGCCCTTCGAACCAGAAATGCCCAAGCAACGTGCTGACCAGGGCCGTGACCAGGCCGGCCGCCACCAGCGACCAGATGGAATGGGTGAAGTAACCGATGACCAGCATCACCAGCAGGCCGACGACCTGGGAGACGAACTCGGCGATCACCACTTTCTTTTGCTGGAAGGCGCGAACGGCCAGGTCGACTTTGGTCGACTGGAACCCATAGATGATCGCGGTAACACCGGTCCAGGCCAACACCATCGGCAGCTCGGGCGCAGCGTAGGTGGAGTTGTGCGACCAGAAATCGATGACTTGCGAATACCAGGCAGCGGCTGCCAGCAACAGCGTAAAGGCGAACAGTATGAAGCCGCGCACGATCTGCACGGTCCAGAGGGTATTGAGGAAGTGCGGGTCGTCTCCACGGGGACTCTGCAAGATGTTCTGGCGCAACCCCACATCGGAGAGCAGGTGCAGAACGAACAAGACGGTGGTAGCGATGGCGATGATACCGAACATTTCCGGCATCAGCAGGCGGGTCATCACCAGGTTGCCGCCCAGGCGTATCGCTTGCGAAGTGACCAGCGCCCCCAGGTTCCATGCCCCAGCAGATATCGCTCGACGACGAAGGCTGAACGTTGGCGATATGTTAACTGAAGGCATAACATCAATCCCCGTATTGAACGACTCGAAAGGTACTATAGTCGCTATTAGGCAAACCACTAGCCATTAGCCATCGCTCTCTCATCAAATAAATCGGTAGCCCATGCCTGAGCACTTTCGCGCGTTAGTCGTCATCCTGGTCCTTGCCGGTATCGTCTTCGCTTTTGCACGGCGACCGGCGGCAGATTTGATCCCCATGAGTGATTTCACCCGTCGGCGCAACCTTTGGTTTGGATTGACGCTGGTGGCCTTTTT
Source organism: Pseudomonas sp. V98_8 (assembly GCF_029967975.1). Lineage (NCBI taxonomy): Bacteria > Pseudomonadati > Pseudomonadota > Gammaproteobacteria > Pseudomonadales > Pseudomonadaceae > Pseudomonas > Pseudomonas sp. V98_8. Next base: position 5,403 of record NZ_JASCAE010000029.1, on the reverse strand, counting down.
TTCCTACAGCTTCTGGGTATACGCCGGCGTTGCCGCAATCATTCTGATAGCCACGCGACAGCGGGAGCGCAATCCCCTGGCGTTGTTCTTCATGCTGTTGTTTCTCATTCCACCCGCCAATGCGCAGGTCCCCGGCTTCGGCCTGGTCAACTATCTGTTTGACCTGAACCATGTACGCCTATTGTCACTGTGTGTGCTACTCCCGGCTTTTCTGGCCTTGCGCGGGAAGCCGGATACGTTGCCCTTCGGGCGTATCTGGCCGGACAAGCTGCTGCTTGCCTTTCTCCTCCTGACCGCTGCGCTTTCGCTACGCCAGACCACGCCCACGGATACATTGCGTCAATCGCTCAATCTGTTCGTCGATGTTTTTTTGCCTTACTACGTTGCCAGCCGGGCGCTGAAGAATGTCAGCGACTTCAAGGATGCGCTGTTGGCCTTTCTACTTGCCGCCATGCTGCTGTCGATAATCGGTCTTTTCGAATTTACCCGCCGATGGCTGCTGTATAACGCGCTGACGGATGCCATGGGCGTGCAATGGGAAATTTCCACTTATCTGAGCCGTGGCGGCTCGCTGCGCGCCAGCGTGACCACTGGCCAGGCTATTGCGCTGGGTTATGTGATCGCCGTGGCCATCGGTTTCTATCTGTTCCTGCAGGAGGGCGTTCACAGCAAAATGCAGCGACGCCTTGGCGCCCTGCTGCTCGCCGGCGGATTGTTTGCGCCCCTGTCGCGCGGCCCGTGGATCGGTGCCGCCGTCATGATCGTCATGTTCATCGGCACCGGCCGATATGCGGTCAGGCGCCTGATGCTCCTCGGGTTCGCCGCCGTGCTCGCCCTGCCGCTGCTGGCCATCGTGCCCGGCGGACAAAAAATCATTGACCTGCTGCCCTTCATCGGCTCGGTGGAAGCCGAGAACATCACCTACCGCCAGCGCTTGATCGATAACTCGCTGATCGTGATCCAGCGCAATTTGTGGCTGGGTTCCTTCGATTACCGCAGCACCCCCGAAATGCAGTCAATGATCCAGGGCCAGGGCATCATCGACATCGTCAACACCTATATCGCCGTCGCCCTGCAAATGGGCGTTATCGGGCTGACGCTGTTCGTGGGCTTTTTCGCCACGATTGCGCTTGGCATTCGCAAGGCGATGCGTTCGTTTCCCAAGCAGGACGATGAGTCACGAAGGCTCGGACGCGCCTTGCTGGCGACACTGGCGGGAATACTGGTGACCATCATCACCGTCAGCAGCATTACAGTCATCCCCGTGGTGTATTGGTCGGTGGCCGGGCTGGGCGTGTCCTATGCTCAGATGGCCCGCAGGCTCAAGCGCGCACAGACAGCAAGCAGCAAGAGTACCCTCCTACAGACCTGGTAACGCTCATGACGTGTTTTTTTTACCGCATGCCTCTGCTGTCATTCTTTCTCCTGTTTGTTGTCATTTGGCCATTGAGTACCCGGGCGGCGGAGTGGGTCGCCAGCGTGGATGAACGCAGCGGCCTGCCCCAGGTCACGCGTGGTGGCAGCCCTGCCATGGCCTCTCAATTCGTCTTTTGGGGTGGCAACTGGGACTGGGCGGATTTCACCCCCTCGCTCAAGGTGATCTCGCCCTTTGTCTACGCCATGGAGGGCAAGAGCCAGAAACTCGATTTCGATGCGACCGGGCAGATTCGCAAGCAAGACGAGCAGACGTTGAGCATCAACCTTGTGCTGGATGCCCGCAGCCTCAAGACGAACGTGATGGGCGGGGGTATCGTCTTCAACTTCGACCCGGCCCTTGCCGAAGCAATGGGTGAGCCGGTGTTGCTGCCTGGCAACCGCGGCTGGACCTGGGGCAATGCCCAGGGGCGGCGCATCGAGATGCGCTTCGAACCCGCGCTGGCGAGGGTGTATTTTGAACCGGGTGATCGTTCCCAGATACGCGCTTTCCTTTACAAGGACCGGATCCAGCCCGGTCGAGAACACTTCACGGCCACGTTCAGCGTGGCTGGCGACGTGGCGCTGGGGCCGACCGCCGCAGAACGCTTTGGCGTAACGGACCCGAAAAGCTGGCCGAGCGACCGACTGGACTGGAAAACCGCACCGGTCGACCTGTCCTTTCTCAATGCCCCGGAAAAACCTGCAGGCAAGCGTGGATTCGTCAAGGCTGTCGGCGAGCAACTGCTGTTTGCCGACAACACCCCGGCACGCTTCTGGGGCACCAACCTGTCGGCCTATACGTTATTTCAAACACCCGACGATGCGATCAAGCTGCAGGCCAAGCGTCTCTCCGCCCTGGGTTTCAATCTGGTGCGACTGCACCACCATGATTCGTGGTGGGTCCTCCCCAACATCTTCGGTGACGGCAGGAAAGTGCATGATACCCAGCGCCTGAGCGAAGAATCCCTGAAGAAGCTCGACTTGTGGATCAAGTGCCTCAAGGATGAGGGCATCTATGTATGGCTCGACATGCACGTTCAACGCGCCCTCTGGGCGAACGACAACATCTTTGCCTTCGATGAATTGCCGAAGAACGAGTATGGCATCGCCGACCTCAAGGGCTACGCCTACGTAAACGAGACGATCCAGCGGGCCATGAAACGCTTTGCCAAGGATTATCTGAGCCACGTGAACAGCTTCACGGGCCTGGCCTACAAGGACGACCCGGCGGTTGCCGCCGTTCTGATCACCAACGAAAACGACATCACCCAACACTTTGGCAACGCCCTGTTGCCCGACAAGTCCGTGCCCAAGCACAACGAGCTGTACATGAAGGCTGCCAAGGCCTTCGCCAAACAGCACGACCTGCCTGAAGACCAGACCTGGCGATCCTGGGAGCCTGGCCCGGCCAAGCTGTTCCTCAACGACCTGGAACGGCGCTTCAACGTAGACATGATCGAGTCGTTGCGCGAGACCGGAGTGAAAGTGCCGATTGCCACGACCAGCAGTTGGGGCGGCAATGGTCTGAGCGCCCTGCCCGCCCTGACTGCCGGGGATGTAGTCGACGTGCATATCTACGGTGGCCCGGGGACCCTTGAGAAAAACCCGCTGACCAGCGCCAGCCTGGTGGACTGGATTGGTGCCGGCCAGGTCGTCGGCAAACCCCTGACCGTCACCGAATGGAACAACGAACCCTTCCCGATAGCCGACCGCCACTCGCTGCCTCTGTACATGGCCGGCACGGCCAGCCATCAGGGCTGGGATGCGCTGATGCAATATGCCTACAGCCAGGAAAAACTCACCGAGCAATCGCAATCAGCCGGCAACTGGCACGCCTACAACGATCCGGCCATGCTGGCCACCCTGCCCGCCGCCGCCCTGCTTTATCGCCGCGGCGACGTTCACGAAGCCAAGACCACCTATGTCTTCGCGCCGACGCCAGAGACCCTGTTCAACCAACGTATTACACCCGACAGCTCGGCCCTGCTGCGCACCGCCATGGAGAAAGGCAAGCTGCAAATCGCCATGCCACAGACACCACAACTGCCCTGGTTGCAACCGGGCATCATCGCCAGGAATGCACAGGTGTTCCACGACCCGGCACAGTCTCTATTGGACGCCACGGCCAGCGAATCCACCACGGACACCGGTGAACTCAAGCGCAACTGGGAACAAGGCCTCTACACCATCGATACGCCTCGCACCCAGGCGGCCACCGGCTGGATCGGCGGCAAGTCGATCCAGCTGGGCAATATCCAGGTGCAACTCAAGACTGCCTACGCCAGCGTCGTGGTGCAAAGCCTGGACAGCGTGCCCGTCGGCAAGTCCGCAGACCTGCTGATTTCCCTGGGCAGCAGGGCTATCCCCAAGGACAACGACGAGACGCCTTTCCATGTCGAGCCTCTGGAGGGCACGCTGTCCATCCAGGCCCCACCGGGCTTGACGCTGTTCACCCAGGGCGGCCCCCTTGGGCAACTGGGGAAACTGCCTGCCACCTACCTGGATGGCCGCTACACCATCAAATTTGACGGCCTGCAGGCGTCCAATTGGTTATTCCTGAAAAAAGCATCGCAAGCGAGTGAACCTCTGAAGTGACGGCAAAGACCTTTTAAAGGACGGGTCAGCCGCCTTGCGCTGACACCGCATCGATATCAAGGAGAGCGGCATGAAATTCCTGGTGATTGGCGGCGCAGGCTACATCGGTTCACACATGGTCAAGCAGTTGCTTGGCGCGGGGCACGAACTGGTGGTGGCGGACAACTTTTCCACGGGCTATCGCAGCGCGTTGCTGGGCGGAACACTGGTCGAGCTCGACATCGCCGACGCCCAGGCGCTGGATGCCTTGTTCGCCAGCCACCACTTCGATGCCGTGTTCCACTTCGCCTCTTTCATACAGGTGGGCGAATCCGTCACCGAACCGGCCAAGTATTACCAGAACAACCTGGCGGCCACCCTGACACTGCTCAAGGCCATGGTTCGCGCCGGGGTCAAACGCTTCATTTTCTCCTCGACCGCCGCCGTTTATGGCGACCCGCAATACGTGCCCATCGATGAAGCGCACCCCAAGGCCGCGATCAACCCCTATGGTCGCACCAAGTGGATGGTGGAGCAGATGCTGGAAGATTTCGACCGCGCCTATGGGCTCAAGTCGGTCTGCCTGCGCTACTTCAACGCCGCCGGCGCGGACCCTGACGGGCAACTGGGGGAACGCCATGAACCGGAAACCCACCTGCTGCCGCTGATCCTGCAGGCCGCTTCCGGACGGCGCAAAACCATCACTGTCTATGGCTTTGACTACGACACGCCGGACGGCACCTGTATCCGCGACTACGTCCACGTTTGTGACCTGGTTGCCGCGCACGCCCTGGCCGTGGACTATTTATTGGCGGGGGGTAGCAGCACGGCGTTCAACCTGGGCAATGGCCAGGGCTTCTCGGTGCAACAAGTGATCGACACCGCGCGCCGCGTAACCGGCCGGGACATCTACATCAGCGAAGCCTCACGCCGCGCTGGCGACCCGCCACGGTTGGTGGCGGATGCGTCCAGGGCCAACACACTGCTGGCTTGGCGACCGCAATACGCCAGGTTGGAACAGATCGTGGCGCATGCCTGGGAGTGGGAGAGGAAGTATCCCTGGCATTGAAGGCACTACTGTAGGAGCGAGCGGGCAGCGATCCGACTTCCCGGCGAAGAACGATAATGCGGACTACCAGATACACCGTAGCTCCTGGTGCGCGGGCAAGTCGGATCGCTGCCCGCTCGCTCCTACAGTAGATCAAGTACATCCGCCAGCGACGGGTCGGCTGTAAGGCCGCCATCGCTGGCAAGCCAGCTCCTACAGAAAAGCAGACTGGCGTACACCCGCTTTTCACCACTCATCAGGCCGAGCGTTAGCTCGCCTTCAGCTCTTGATCTTGATCTGCCGGCCCCTTCGGCAGGCTGAGTGGAGGTGTTCATCCGGGGGGTGGGCGCGTAGCGCCGTGGGGG